>CAYYGF010000163.1:0-4483 GCA_964471315.1 uncultured Oscillospiraceae bacterium
AGGCATTTCATATCGAAATTCCAAATGAGTATAGATAACTGCAAATTCCAATTTGACAAAGGAGTGTGATTGTATGAAGGGCATTAAAATCAGCATCGTTGGTGTATGTGTAAGTTTACTTGGCATTGCTTTTGCAATGAATAACTTCATCGCAATTTGCGGAGCATCCATTGGTTTGCTGTTAGCCTTTGTTGGTTGCTTCGTCAAGGATAAGTAAGCAAATTCCAATTTGACAAAGGAGTGTGATTGTATGGGTAAAGCGATTTTAGCGGCGATTGTATCTTTGGTGCTGGGTGTTCTTGCTGAAGGCTTAGGCACCCAATGGAATATGACAGGCATTGGTTGTATGGTGTCTGTTGCTGTAATGGGTGCATTTATCATCTACTTCAACGATAAGAAGAAGTAAGCAAATTCCAATTTGACAAAGGAGTGTGATTGTATGAGAAAATGTTTAAGATGTGAGACCGTAATGGTTGAAGATTTGAATGTTATGGTCACCAATGGCGGCTATGGTGTAGATGTAAGAGAAAAGGGAATGTTCAAAAGTTCCTTAGGAAAAATCAAATGTGCCGTATGTCCTGAATGCGGATACACAGAAACCTACATTGATAGTCCCGAAAATATTAAAAAGTTGGCAGATAAAAACAAGTAGGCCAATTCCAATTTGTCGAACAGATAAGGACGGCACCCGTAATGGGTGCCATCCTTTTGCTTCCAGATATTCAAGAGATAAAGCCGAAGTGCTTCAGTGCTTCCATGATGGCTGCTTCCTTTTCTTCGGGGCAGACGCAAGGCTTTCGGGGGCTGGTGTGGCTATCATTGTAGTTCTCATGCTCACGGATGCCCAGTTTCTCACGAACCTGTCCAATGTAAGCAGAGTGAACCTTGAAGCCATACTTGTCCTCGATATACTGCTTAATATCATCGTTGGTGTAGATTCTGCCCACATCGGTTTCCAAATCCTCGGTGTTGACCGCAATGTGGAGGTAATCGCTGACCTGTTTCCTACCTAAAAGGGCAACAGTTTCCACATGGGCGCATCTTGGGAATAAATCCGCCGCCATGGCGTTTTGCAGGACGTAACCCCGTTCTTTTAGGAGTGCCACGTCCCGGGCCAGGGTGGCGGGGTCGCAGGAGACGTAGACGACGCGCCGGGGGGCCATGCGGTGCAGAGCCTCGATGGTGTCGCCGTTCAAGCCCTTCCGGGGCGGGTCTACCACCACCACATCCGGGCGGACGCCGTTTTTCTCCAGCTCCAGGGCTGCCTGGCCCGCGTCACCGCAGAAAAACTCCGCGTTTTCGATGCCGTTACGCCGGGCGTTGTCCTTGGCATCCTCCACAGCCTGGGGAACCACCTCTACACCGATGACCTTGCCGGCGGCGGAGGCCATAGCCAGGGTGATGGTTCCCACGCCGCAGTACAAGTCGAGAACGGTGTCCTCTTTCGTAATGCCTGCCAGCGAGATGGCGGTTTCGTACAGACGCTGAGCCTGGTGGTGGTTTACCTGGTAGAACGACCGGGGGGACAGCCGGAAATTCAGGCCGCACAGGGTGTCCTCAATATAGCCGGGACCGTATAGGGTGATAAATTTTTCTCCCAGAACGGCGTTGCCTTTTTTGGTGTTCACCGACAGCACCAATGTGGTAAAGCCGGAGATTTTTTGCAGCCGGGTGATCAGTGCCTCCGGTTTGGGGAGCTTCTCGCCGTTCACCGCCAGGCACACCAAAATCTGCCCGGACACCGCACCACGGCGGACATAGATGTGCCGCAGAAGACCCTTGTGCGATGCTTCATCGTAGACGGATACCCGAAACTGGTTTACATAATCCATAACCGCGTCCTTGACGGCATCGGTTTCCTCTGGTAAAATCAGACAGCGCTGGTTTTCCACCACCTGGTGGGTGCCTGCCCGGAAGAATCCGGCGTAGGCCCGGCCCTTTTCTAATGCCACGGGGTATTGGGCCTTGTTCCGATAGCCGTGGCAGCTGGGTGCGGCGAGGATGGGTAGGGGCTCCAGCTGCTCCCCGGCCAGCCGGTTCAAGCAGTCCGTCACCCGTTGGGCTTTCAGACGGGTTTCCTCGGCGTAGTCCATATGCCAGAAGTCGCAGCCGCCGCAGAGCTTGGCCACCGGGCATTCCCGGTTGACCCTGTGAGGGGATTTTTCCAGGATCTCCACGATTTTTCCTGCCGCCCAGGTTTTGTTGGCCTTTTCGATCCGAACCCGTACCCGTTCCCCGGCGATGGCGTTGGGGAGGAACACGGCGCAGCCGTCGATGTGGGCCACACCCTGGCCCTCGGCGGTGTAGTCCGTGACGGTGGTTTCATAGATCTGGTTTTTGATGAGCATGGGGGAACCTACCTCTCAAAGAACATACTCCATGTGAATATTCCGGGGCTTTAGGCCCTGCTTTTCATAGAAGGTCATGGCCCGGTCATTGCCGCACCAGACGTTCAACGTAATGCTGTCACAGCCGATTTGCCGGGCGTAATTCACGGCATAGTCATACAAAGCCTGTCCCACATGCTGTCCCCGGCAGCTTTCGTCCACGCACAGGTCATCGATATACAGGCTCTTCCGATCCAGAAGAACCGGGTTGTCCTTGGTGACCTCCAGAATGCAGAAGCAGTAGCCCAGCAGCTTGGCATTTTCCACAGCGGCAAAAATGGGCCGGTTGGGATCCTTCAGAAGCTGTTCCAAGGCGGATGCGTCATATTTTTGCGCCCCGGCGCGGAACAGGTCGGGACGGATTTGATGGTGCACCTCCCCAACCTGCAGCAGCAGGTCAATCATACCGGGGATGTCTTTGGTTTCAGCAAAACGGATTTCCATAATAGAATGTCCTCCCAATAACGAGTTTGATTGTACCGTTTTATTTTACCACAAGATATGCCCAGCGTAAAGCGGGGGTTGAGAAAAGTGGAAAAAACTGCTATGATAGATTCAAAGGATGGCGATTTGCATGGATTACGTTCATTGCACCCTCTGCCCCCGGCAGTGCGGTGTGGATCGGAGCGCGGGGGAGCGGGGCTTCTGCGGCTGCCCGGATACCGCGCTGGTGGCGAAAAGTATGCTCCACAAATGGGAGGAACCGGCCCTGGCGGGCAGCGGCGGCAGCGGGGCGGTGTTTTTCGGCGGCTGCACCCTGGGCTGTCAATACTGCCAGAATGCCGCCATCAGCGGCGGCCCGGTGGGCAAGGCCATGGACAGCGGCGAATTGCGGCAGCTGTTGGAATGCCTGATTGCCCAGGGCGCGGAAAATCTCGACCTGGTGACCCCTACTCAGTTTTTGCCTACCATTTTGCCGGCGCTCAGCCCCAGGCTTGGCGTACCTGTGGTGTACAATTGCGGCGGCTACGAGCGGGTGGAAACCCTCATGGCGTTATCCGGAGCGGTGGACATCTACCTTCCGGATTTGAAATACGCCGATGCCGGACTGGCGGCGGCGCTGTCCGGTGCGGCGGACTATTTTCCTGTGGCGACTTCTGCCATCCGGGAGATGGTTCGGCAGACCGGCCCGGTGCGCTGGGAGGGGGAACGGGTGGTTCGTGGCACCATCATCCGGCATCTGATCCTGCCCGGCCAGATCGAGAATTCCCTGCGGGTTTTGGACTGGATAGGGGATACCTTTTCCTCGGGGGAGGTGCTGGTGAGCTTGATGCGCCAGTATACCCCCATGGGCGGCTTGCCCGCGCCCTTTGACCGCCGGGTTACGGAGGAAGAGCATGACGCGGTGCTCAGCTGGATGTATTTGAACGGCCTGGAGGGCTTTACCCAGGAAGCGGACTCTGCCGATGTGGGGTTTATCCCGGATTTTTAGAGGAAAAAGAGCTGCCCGGATGGGCAGCTCTTTGCGCTTATTTCTTCTTTTTCTTCCGGAATTCGCCCTTGCGGTCGAACCGGGCGGCGGCGGAGAGGTTGATGACCAGGGTGGCCAGAACCACGGCCACAGCCTGCCAAACCAGGCAGTCCACGGCCTTCCAGACCATGTCCGTGACCTCCATCCGGGCAAAGCTGCCGGAGATTAGGAACATGAGGATTACCAGGACAAGGCCCAGCCCTCCATACAGAATGCCGGCCAGCCGCTGGGTAAACCGCCAGGCGTGGACACTGCCCATGCCAAAATAGCAGCGGTAGCCAAAGTAGTAATTGGCCTCCTTAGGGGACAGGAACAGATAGCCCAGGCCCAGCACCAGCAGTACAACAGGGCCAATCATCACAGCCACCCGGCAAACGGTAGCCAGACTGCCAAAAACATCGCTCAACTCCGGCAGCAGCGCCGCCGGGTCAAAGGCATCCATCATTTCCTTGATGGATTCCACATCCAGAATCGCCTCTGTGGCATCGGAGGCGGTTTCCAGAAGTTCAGTGGGGGTTGTGCTCATTATTTTTCCTCCAGAAATTTGCTGATCTCCCGCATAAAGCTTTGGGCATCCTGGAACCGGTGGTAGATGGAGGCAAAGCGGATGTAGGCCACCTCGTCC
>CAYYGF010000164.1:0-4478 GCA_964471315.1 uncultured Oscillospiraceae bacterium
GGGCCAGCTCGTTTTCGCCCACAAAGGCGATCTTGTCGGTGCGGTTCACGGAGAAGTAGACCTTGTCCAGCAGCTTCACGCCGTCCACGGTGATGGACACATCCTTGACGGTGAGCACGTCCTTGCCCAGCTCCCGCTCCGGCTGGAAGCCTACGAAGGGATAGCGGCGGGTGGAGCAGGGCATTTCCTCCACGGTCAGCTTGTCCAGGAGCTTCCGGCGGGCGGTGGCCTGCTTGGCCTTACTTTTGTTGGCGGAGAAGCGCTGGATGAACAGCTGCAATTCCTCGATCTTTTCCTGGTTCTTCTTATTCTTGTTGCGGATCATGGCCTGCACCATCTGGCTGGATTCGTACCAGAAGTCATAGTTGCCCACATACATCTTGATCTTGCCGTAGTCGATATCCACGGTGTGGGTGCAGACGGTGTTCAGGAAGTGGCGGTCGTGGGAGACCGCGATGACCATGCCGGGGAAGTCCAGCAGGAAATCCTCCAGCCAGTTGATGGCCTCGATGTCCAGGTTGTTGGTGGGCTCGTCCAGCATGACGATGTCGGGATTGCCGAACAGGGCCTGGGCCAGCAGCACCTTCACCTTCAGCCGGGGGTCGGTGGAGCCCATCATATCATAGTGCAGCTCCGTACCGATGCCTAGACCCTGCAAAAGACGGGAGGCGTCGGACTCTGCTTCCCAGCCGCCCAGCTCCGCGAATTCCGCCTCCAGGTCGGCGGCCCGCAGACCATCCTCATCGGAGAAGTCCGGCTTTTCATAGATGGCGTCCTTTTCCTTCATCACGTCGTACAGGTGCGCATTTCCCATGATGACGGTGTCCAGAACGGTATAGTCGTCGTAGGCGTTCTGGTTCTGCTTCAGAACGGAGACCCGCTTGCCGGGATCGATGGTGATGGAACCGGTGGTGGAATCCAGATCTCCTGTCAAGATGCGAAGGAAGGTGGATTTGCCCGCGCCATTGGCGCCGATGATGCCGTAGCAGTTGCCGGGCAAAAATTGCAGATCCACATGCTGGAACAGCCACTGGCCGCCAAACTGCATACCGAGATTGCTTACTGTGATCATTTCTTACTCCTTATACTCTTCATTATTAATCCTGTAGGGCGTGGGCCTGCCCCCGCCAGTGCGGGCAGCAGGGGATTGCCGCGGGGGCAAGCCCCCGCCCTACATGGCCTTTCGTAAGCTGTCGCATACTCATACAGCATAATCATAACACATAATTATGAATAAAGAAAGAACTTTTTTACAAAGCCCTTGCTTTTTCCTAAATCCGCGCTATAATATTAGCACTCAAACACATAGAGTGCTAATTCTAACAAGGACGTGAACGAAATTATGGAAAAACAGCAATTCAAAGCGGAGTCCCAGCGTCTGCTGGATCTGATGATTAACTCCATCTACACCCACCGGGAGATCTTCCTGCGGGAGATTCTCTCCAACGCCTCGGATGCCATCGACAAGCTGGCCTATACCGCCCTTACCGATGATAAGGTGGGCATCAACCGGGATGAGTTCGCCATTACCATCACCCGGGACCCCGACAACCGCACCTTGACCGTCTCCGATAACGGCATTGGCATGTCCAAGGAGGAGCTGGAGGAAAACCTGGGCACCATCGCCAAGTCCGGCTCCCTGGGCTTCAAGCAGGCCATGGAGAAGAATGAGGACATCGACATCATCGGCCAGTTCGGCGTGGGCTTCTACTCCGCCTTTATGGTGGCTTCCTCCATCACCGTCATCACCAAGAAGTACGGCGAGGACAAGGCTTGGAAGTGGGTTTCCGACGGCGCCGACGGTTATACCATTGAGGAGACCACCAAGGATGCTCCCGGCACCGATATCATCATGACGCTGAAGGAGGACACCGAGGAGGAGAAGTATTCCGAATACCTGGAGGAGTACGAGATCCGCTCCCTGGTGCGCAAGTATTCCGACTATATCCGCTATCCCATTCGGATGGAGGTCACCAAGTCCCGCCCCGTGGAGGAGCCGCAGGAAGATGAAGCCGTCGAGGTGGAAGGGGAAGAGAAGGAATACAAGGCACCCAAGTATGAGTCCTACACCGAGATGGAGACCTTGAACTCCATGGTGCCCATCTGGCAGCGGGCCAAGAAGGATGTCACCGATGAGGAGTATGAGTCCTTCTACCGGGAGAAATTCTTCGACTACAACAAGCCCCTGCGGATCATGCACAGCAGTGCCGAGGGCACCGTGTCTTTCAAGGCCCTGCTGTATATCCCCAGCAAGGCGCCCTATGATTTCTACACCAAGGACTTCAAGCGGGGCTTGCAGCTTTACAGCAGCGGCGTGATGATCATGGAAAACTGTGAGGACCTGCTGCCGGAGCACTTCCGCTTTGTCCGGGGCGTGGTGGACAGCCAGGATCTGTCTCTGAACATCAGCCGGGAAATGCTGCAGCATAACCGCCAGCTCACCATCATCGCCCGGAACATCGAAAAGAAGATCAAGTCCGAGCTGAAATCCATGCTGGACAACGACCGGGAGAAGTATGAGGAATTCTACGCTGCCTTCGGCCGTCAGCTGAAGTACGGCACCGTGTCCGATTACGGCGCCCACAAGGATGCCTGCCAGGATCTGCTGCTGTTCTACAGCCACAAGCAGGGCAAGCTGGTTTCTCTTAAGGAATATGTGGAGGCCATGCCCGAGGGCCAGGAGAAGATTTACTATGTTCCCGGCGAGAACAAGGATCGTCTGGCCAAGCTGCCTCAAGTGGAGACTCTGGCCAAGAAGGGCTATGACGTGCTGCTGTTCACCGAGGATGTGGACGAGTTCATCCCCCAGACCTTGATGACCTACATGGAGAAGTCCTTCTGCAACGCGTCCTCTGAGGATCTGGGATTGCAGACCGAGGAGGAGAAGAAGCAGGCGGAGGAGAAGTCCGAGGAACTGAAGGGTCTGTTGACCTTCGTGAAGGAGGCCTTGGGAGATAAGGTCAAGGAGGTTAAGCTCTCCGCAGATCTGGGCAGCCATCCCGTCTGCATGACTCCCGACGCGGGTATGAGCTTCGAGATGGAGAAGTATATGAAGCGGGTAAATCCGGAATTTGCCTACCCTGTGGGCCGGATTCTGGAGCTGAATCCCGATCATGAGGCCGTGCAGGCCATGCAGAAGGCCATGACCGAGGATCCGGTGAAGGCCAAGGACTACGCCGAGCTTTTGATGTACCAGGCTCAGCTCATGGCAGAGCTGCCCCTGGAGGATCCCTTCGCTTACACCGAACTGGTGTGCAAGCTGATGCGCTGATATCCCCAAACGCCGGAGGGACATAGGCCCTCCGGCGTTTCAGTGGAAAGGGGATTGCTTTTGAAATCGCTGTGTGGTAAACTGGGTAGGAAGAAAGCCCGGTATTCATTCGGCATAGATATAAGGAGGGTTATGGAATGATGTATTCAAATGAACTGACCATGGGTATTGTGTCCGGTTTGCTGGCCGGTATTCCGTCGGTGCTCTTTGGCGTAGCGGTGTATGTGCTCACCGCCCTGTCTCTGTATACCATCGCCCAGCGGCGGGGATTAAGTAGGCCTTGGCTGGCGTGGATTCCGGTGGTGAGCAGCTGGATCCTGGGTTCCCTGTCCGACCAGTATCGGTACGTGGTAAAGGGCGAAAACCGCTCCAAGCGGAAGTTCCTGCTGGTGATGAGCATTTTGTCCGCAGTTCTGAGCACCGTTGTCTGTGTTATGTGTGTGGTTGTGGCGGTGCAGGCCGTTTTTGGCGTCATGCAAGGGTTCCAGGAGGATTATCTGGTGCGGATGGTTATGGAGTATGTGGTCAGCCTGCTGGGACTTTTGCTGGTGCAGCTGGGTGTCATGATCGCTTACGCCGTCATCCGTTATATGGCGCTGTATGATGTGTATAAGTCTCTGGATCCGGCCAACAGCGTGCTGTATCTGGTGCTGAGCATCCTGGTCAGCCCCACGGAACCCTTCTTCCTGTTCTTCAACCGGAACAAGGACACCGGAATGCCGCCCCGCCGTCCGGCCCCCGAGCAGCCCCGGCAGGAGCCCAGGGAGACAGACAACAAAGATTACCTGTAAGCGCAAAGACACCCCGCTTTCCAACATGGAAAGCGGGGTGTTTCTCTATGTTTGTCTGATTAATCCTCGTAGGTGGCGGCCAGGTCCTCGTAGTAGGCCATCATCTCTTCCTCGGTGTCGAAGTTGGCCACATACATCTGGTTAGCCATGGCGCCGGAGAGAGCCTCGGGGATGCGGCCCCACATGACCATCTTGGAACCGTACTTCATCATGACTTCGTAGTCGTCCAGCTTATAGCGCTTGCCGTCCCGGCGGCCGAAGAAGGCGCAGTAGTGGGAGTTGCCGATGGACTTGGTGTTGGTATCAAAAGCCACCATGTCCGCCCAGATCTTGTACACATCGGTTTCCTGAGAGTAGTTGTACATCTCGGGGGTGTAGCCGCCGGCGGGGCGCATATTGACCTCCAGACCCAGCAC
>CAYYGF010000165.1:0-4444 GCA_964471315.1 uncultured Oscillospiraceae bacterium
GCATGATCTTCCGGCCCTCGTTCTGCATCTTCATTTCCTCGCTGGTGTAGCCCTCGAACTGCTCGCCGCCGATCTGGGGGATTAGGTTGTAGGCGATCTGGTGGGAGAAGACCTTGGGCTCGTAGGTTTTCCCCTCCCGCAGGGCCTCCACCTCGTTCATCAGCTCGATGGGGCCGCCGGCGCCGGCGCCGGAAACAGCCTGGTAGGTAGAAGCGGTCATGGTGCGGATGGGGGCGATGGCGTTCAATGCGTTGACGGCGGTGACGGTGATGATGGTGGAGCAGTTGGGGTTAGAGATGATGCCCTGATGCCAGGCCACGTCCTCGGGGTTAACCTCAGGCACAATCAGCGGCACCTTGGGATCCAGACGGAAGGCGGAGGAATTGTCCACAAAGACCGCCCCGGCCTTGACGATGGCAGGCGCGAACTTCTGGGCGATGTCGTTCTCCGCCGCGCCCAGCACGATGTCTACACCCGCGAAGGCGGTGTCGCAGGCTTCCTGGATGGCCACATCCTCACCCCGGAACTTCAGCGTCTTGCCCGCGCTTCGGGCAGACGCCAGGGGTACCAGCTTGCCCACGGGGAAATTCCGTTCCTGCAAAACCTTGATCATTTCCTGTCCCACAGCGCCGGTGGCGCCCAGGACGGCTACAGTGTAAGTTTTCATGAAAATTACCTCCCTATCAGCAGATCATGCTGCATGCAAAATGCCGTTTGTATTTATTTAGTTACGAAGCTTCCGTACAGCACCCGGATGGCCTTCTTAAAGTCGTTATTGTCCACGCCGAAGATGATATTCAATTCGTCGGGGCCTTGGTTAATCATGCGGATATTGACGCCGCTTTCGCCCAGGGCCGCGAAGATCTTGCCGGAAATACCGGGGCGGAAGGCCATCTTCCGGCCAACGGCGGCGACCACCGCGATGTGGTGGTGGACATCCAGGGTGTCCGGCTCCGCTTCCTTCTGGATCTCCGCCATGATGGTGTACAGATCCTTTTCGATGGCGCTGGTTGGCAGCACCACGGAGACATTGTCAATGCCGTTGGGCACGTAATCCACGGAAATATGATGCCGCTCCAGTACGGTGAGCACCTTGCGCAGCACGCCCACCTGGTTGCTCATGCCCCGCTTGGACAGGGAAATAATGGAGAAGTCCTTCTTGCCGGTGATGCCGGTGATAAACCGCTCCGGGTCGTGATCTCCTTCAAACGCCGCCTGGATCATGGTGCCTGGGGCCTCCGGCTCATTGGTGTTGCGGATGTTCACCGGGATGTTTTTCTCCCGAACAGGGAAAATGGAATCCTCGTGGAGCACCTGGGCGCCGGAATAGCTCAGCTCCCGCAGTTCGTCGTAGGTCACCTCGGGAATGGCCTGGGGATCATCCACAATTCGGGGATCCGCCATCAGAATGCCGGAAACATCCGTCCAGTTCTCATAGACCTCCGCGTCCAACGCCGCCGCCGCCAGAGCGCCGGTGATGTCGCTGCCGCCCCGGGAGAAGGTGTGGATACTGCCATCGGGCATGGTGCCGTAGAAGCCTGGAATCACCGCGCCGTAGCCCTCGAACACTTGGTGGCGCAGGGCTTCATAGGATTCCGGCTGGTTCACGGTACCGTCCAGATTGAATTTCACCCAGTCCGCCGCGTCCACGAACTGGAAGCCTAGGTAGGCCGCCATCAGCTTGGCGGAGAAATATTCACCCCGGCTGACCAGCTCATCCTGGGTCACCGCTTTGGCGTCAATGCGCTTTTTCAGTTCCAGCAGTTCCGGCTCCAGGGCCAGATCCAGCCCCAGTTCATCCCGGATATCCAGGTAGCGGGAAGCGATCATCTCAAAAATGGCGCTGCAATCCACGCCATACTGCACGTGGGCATAGCACAGGTACAGCAGATCCGTCAGTTTGTGATCGCCACTGAAGCGCTTGCCCGCGGCGGAAACAATCACCACCTGCCGTTCCGGATCCGCCATCAAAATATCCCGCACCTTGCGGTACTGCCCGGCATCCGCCATGGAGCTTCCGCCGAATTTCACTACTTTCATTGGTCTTTCCTCTCTTATATTGTAAAACGTGTTGTAGGGCGGGGTCATGACCCCGCCGCGATTCTTTGAACCGGTGACGTTATTTTCAGAGGCCTATCGTATGCGTTGATTTTGCCATGCACATTTTCGATACGGGTCGGCGGGGTCAGATCCCGCCCTACGAAATGATTAGTCTCGAATGGCTGCGATGAAGGCGTTGGGGTTCTCCTTGCGCCAGGCGTGCATTTCTCTGACAGGCACCGGTTCGGTCACAACCGCGCCATTCCAGCTTTCCGCCACTGCCCCGTTCCAGCCGCCGCGGACGTACCAGGTCAGCTTCTCGCCGTTGTCCGCCCGGACGCCGGGGCCGAAGGGAGCATAGAAGCCCTTGCCGGACAGCACATCCACCAGATCCTGCACCACATTATATGCGGTGGGATACCGGCCCGCGCCCTGGCCGTAGAAGCTCATACGCTCGGAGGTGTCGCCCACGAAGGTAATCAGGTTGTAGTTCAGCGGCACGGCGGCCTCCAACGCTCCAGCCTTCACCAGGGTGGGCTGGACATAGGCGTCAAAACCCGTCTCCGTCCGCTTGCCGGTGGAGATCAGCTTGCACACCAGGCCGTGGGCGGTGAAATTCGCCACGTCCTCCGCCTGGATGCTGCGGATGCCCGCCACGGGGACGGTTTCCTTGTCCAAGGTCACCCCAAAGGCAATGTTGGCGGACAAAATGACCTTATGCCAGGTGTCGATGCCGTCCACATCGGTGGAGGGGTTGGCCTCGGCGTAGCCCAAAGACTGGGCCTGCTTCAGCGCCTCGTCATAGCCCAGGCCCAGGCGGGTCATGTTGTCGAGAATATAGTTGCAGGTGCCGTTCATGATGCCGCCTACTTCGTTGATCTTCTGCACCCGGCGGGCACGCTCCAGCTCGCTGAGCCAGCCGATTCCCCCGCCTACAGCGGCCGTGGAGCGGAACTTCACGCCCATTTTCTCCGCCAGGGGCAGCAGCTCCGCATAGACGGTACACACCAGGGCCTTGTTGGAGGTAACCACATTTTTTCCAGCCTCCATGGCGGCCCGAACGAACTCGTATGCGGGATGCAAGCCGCCCATGCACTCCACCACGGTATCGATCTCGGGATCCTTCAAAATCTGCTGATAATCCTTCACGGGCATGGCATCCGGCAGGGTGATATCCTCCAGGCACAGCACCTTGCTCACCTGCATGTCCTCCCGGGCAGCGGTGATCTCGTACACGCCCCGGCCAACCACGCCGAAGCCCAACAGTCCGATCTTCATGTAACGTCCTCCGTCATTTATTGTAGAAACAAATGTGTCCATGCCGAAAACACTTGCTTTTTTACGAAAAACAGTATATCATATACCTACTTAAAATGCAATCACGCCAAAAAGCCAAGGTTTTGTCCGTATTTTTTGTGTTTTTGTGCAATTTAGTAAAAAGAAAACACCATTTTAGGAGGCTACTATGCAATATCATTCCACCCGCAGCGAATCCCTCGCTGCAGACAGCGCCCAGGCCGTTTTGGAAGGACTGGCTGCCGACGGCGGCCTGTATATGCCCGATGCCATCCCTTCCTTTGACTGGAAGGCCTGTCTGGCAGGCAGCAGCCAGGATATGGCTGCCAGAATTTTGTCCGCTTTGCTGCCGGACATTCCCCACATGTCCACCCTGGTAAAACGGGCATACACCGGGAAATTTGAAACAGAGGACATAACCCCCAGCGTCAGCGTCGGCCCCTTCCGGGTGCTGGAGCTGTTCCGAGGCCCCACCTCCGCGTTTAAGGATGTGGCGCTGTCCATGCTGCCCCAGCTGCTCACCGCCGCCAAAACCGCCAAGGGCGTGCAAGAGGACATTCTGATCCTCACCGCCACCTCCGGCGACACCGGCAAGGCCGCCCTGGAGGGCTTCCACGATGTGCCCGGGGTGGGTATCTGCGTCTTCTACCCCGACGGCGGCGTGTCCCAGGTTCAGCGGGCGCAAATGGTGACCCAGGAGGGCAGCAATGTCCACGTCTGCGCCGTCCGGGGCAATTTTGACGACGCCCAGACCGGGGTGAAGAACATCTTTGCCGCCTGCCAGGGGAAGAATCTGCCCTTCCGGCTGTCCAGCGCCAACTCCATCAACATCGGCCGCCTGGCTCCTCAGATTATGTATTACTTCCGGGCCTACCGGGATCTGCTGGACGCCGGGAAGATCACCCTGGACGACGAAGTCAACTTCTCCGTTCCCACCGGCAACTTCGGCGACATTCTGGCGGGCTACCTGGCAAAGCTGCTGGGCCTGCCTGTTGGCACGCTTGTTTGCGCCTCCAACGCCAACAACGTGCTCACCGACTTCATCCGCACCGGCACCTATGACCGCCGCCGCCCCCTGCTGAAAACCACCTCCCCCTCCATGGACATT
>CAYYGF010000166.1:0-4430 GCA_964471315.1 uncultured Oscillospiraceae bacterium
ACCTATGACCTTCCGCACGTCAAGCGGATGCTCTAGCCAGCTGAGCTAATCGTCCGTTGAGATGGATTCGATGCTTCATTAGTATACACATTTTGTTCTGGTTTGTCAAGCGTTAAAATTGGCAAAAAAGAAGCAGATGCCATGCATCTGCTTCTTATGGAGCGGGCGACGAGGCTCGAACTCGCTACCTCCACCTTGGCAAGGTGGCGCTCTACCGGATGAGCTACGCCCGCAACGAACATGACTTATTATACAGAGAAATCTGAAAATGTCAAGTCCTTTTTTCGAATTTTCCTTTTTATTCTTCCGCGCCTTCCGTTGGCTGGCTTTCCTCCAGGATCAGCGTGGGTACTGCCGCCGCGCCATTGCCGGGATACATGGAATAATCCCACACGTATTCCTCCATCTGGGCATTGGATAAGGTCTGGAATCCGCCGCTCTCGCTGCACCGCAGCAGATCCACATGATAATGCTGTCCATTGTCCAGCACCAGGTTCCATGTCCATGGTTCCCCCGCGTGGGTTCCCGTGACCACCAGGCATTCCAGTCCGGCGCCGCGGCACATCGCCGCGTAAACCGTGGCAAAGGCCCGGCTGTCCCCCACACCGTGACGCAGCAGGCTATAGGCCGGGGTAATGGAGGTTTCCAGCTTGTAGTCAAACCGTTCCATCAAGAACGCGTACAGTTGGGCATATTTCTGCCGGTCCGCGTCGTCTCCGCTGACATACAGCACCGCGGAGTCAAACACCGGCTGCACCTGGGTCTGCATCCGCCGCAGGGTATCCCGGCTGTTCTGGTAGGTAAACACCAGCTCAATCACCCGGCCATTTCCGCTGCCGCAGACCGCCTCCGTAACCTGAGGCGTTTCCATCACCGTTTGAGGGTTTTCCTGGGCATAGTCCTGAACATACTGGGTATAGTCCCGGTCGTCATAATTCTCCACCAGCAGCACGATTCCCGGCTCAAAGGCCTCCAGCGCCTCCGCCACGATTTTTTCTGCCTCCTTGCTGTCGCGCACGCGGCGAATCTGTTGGATCTCCGTGCGGCCATGCAGGTACTCCACATTCATTGCCACTGCCGGTTGGCCCATGCTGACGCCCAGCTCACATTGAATTGACTTTACCGCATAGGCCGCCACCGGGTCATAGGTCATCACATGCTCCGATGCCATCTCCACACCCCGATCCAGGGCCGTGGCCGGGTAATCCGCCACATTGATCGCCGCGATCTCCGTGCCCGCCTCGATGATCATCTTCATCGCCTGGATCAGTTCGGAGTAATTGGAGGCGGATATAACCTCCGTTTGGGAATTCTGCCGCTGCTGCTGGTGGGGCGTTACGGACAGATAGCTCCCGTCCATCCACCCGCAGCCCGTGAGCAGCAGGCTTACCGCCAGCATCAAGGGCAAAAGAAACCGTTTCATACGCTCCCTCCTATCACAAGGCGTTTTTGGTATACCGGGAAAACCCGTCTCCCAGAACCTGGTGCGCCTCCTGGAGAATAATAAAGGATGACGGATCGATCTCCATCACCAGTTCCTTCAGTTCCGTGATCTGCTGCCGCTTCACAGCCGCCAGTACCACCTTGGTCTGGGCATGGGAAAAGCTCCCCTCCGCGTGGAGCAGGGTAGCGCCCCGATCCAGATTCCGGCCGATGGCCTCGGCAATGGCATCGTATTCCGGCGAGATAATCAGCGCCACCTTGGAATAGTCAAAGCGGTACACCACCGCGTCAATCACCTTACCGCAGAGGAACACCGTCACCCCGGTATACAGTGCCTTGGACAGATCATGAAAGACGATGCCGGTCAGCAGAGCCACCAATGCGTCAAAAATCATGGTCAGCTGCCCAATGGGCACATTCCGGTAGCGCAGCTTCAGCAGCCGGGCCAGAATGTCCGAGCCGCCGGTGGAGCTGCCGCAGATGAACACCACCCCAAGCCCCAGGCCACAGATGGCACCGCCGTACAGCACGCTGATCAGCGGCTCCATAGGCGGCATAGCGATCTGACCGAACACATCGATCATCACCGAGCTGAGCAGCATCCCCAGCAGGCTGCCGGTGAAGAACCGTTTTCCAATCTTCATGCCCCCCAGAATAAACAGCGGCAAGTTAATCAGAATGGTCAGACTGCCCACACTGCCAAAGCCCGTCAGTTCCACTACCGCCATAGCCAGGCCCGAAATGCCGCCGGGATTCAATTCGTTTGGCTGTAGGAACAGAGAAAAGCCTGCAGAAAACAGGGCGCTTCCCAAGACGGTAGCGGCAATCCATCTATATTTATGCCAAAATGTGCGCATATTCCACCCCTCTTGGAATTATAGTAGGTTAAGCGATTCCGTTCACACCTCGAAAGCCTGCTGCTTGTCAGGGGAATCCTCCTCCTTCAGCAACGCACCCGCTGAGGGAATTGTCTTAGTACGGTAGCGGTTTTCATTGACGATACCGCTGCCCTCCAGAAGAACAGCGTCCTTCAGCACCGCTTTTTTCTTAAGGGTCATCACCGCTACGCCCTGGGTATTGCGGGTGGTCTTGGGCAGCAGCTGAGCCGTGGAGAAGATCGCCGCCCGGCCATCGGTGGAATAGAGCGCCATCTGCGCGTCAGCATCCAGAGCCAGCACCTTCACCAGGGGACTCTTGTCGGAATAGGCACCGGTGAGCTTCTTCCGGTTGGTCTTGGTCTCATAGGCGGACAGGGGCACCTTGGCCGCCTTGCCGTTCTCAAAGAAGAACAGCACAAAGCCCTTGTAGTCCCCGCAGAACACAAGGCCCACCAGATTCTCCCCGGACTCAAAGCCCAGCTTCTGGGGCAGGTAATCGCCCAGCAGAGAGGCCTTGCTGTCGTCAAAATCACGGAGTCTTGCCTTATAGCACTGGAACTTGTCGGTGAACACCAGGAACTCCGCCTTATTTGTGGTTTCCTTGGTGAAGGATAGGCTGTCGCCCTCCTTGAACTTCTGCTCCCCGCTCATGCGCAGGGATTGCTGCGTGATCTTTTTCAGATATCCCTCCTTGGACACGAACACGATAACGGGATAATCCGGAACCGTCTCCTCCTCTTCCTCCGGAGCGGCATCCTGTACATCATAGACAATCTCGGTCTTCCGGGGCTGGCCGTATTTCTCGGATACCGCCTGCAATTCCTTCATGATGACGTTTTTCAGCTTCCGGGAGCTGTCCAGGGTTTCCCGCAGCTCGGCGATTTCCTTTTCCAATTGATCGATGGCCTTGGTCTGCTTCAGAATGTATTCCTTGTTGATGTTACGCAGCTTGATCTCCGCCACAAAATTCGCCTGAATCTCGTCGATGCCAAAGCCGATCATCAGATTGGGTACAACCTCGCTGTCCAGCTCCGTCTCCCGGATGATGGCAATGGCCTTGTCGATGTCCAGCAGGATTCGCTCCAATCCCTTCAGCAGGTGCAGCCGGTCCTCTTTTTTCCCAATCTGGAAGAAAATCCGGCGCTTGACGCAATCCGTGCGCCAGGCTGTCCACTCCTGTAAGATTTCTCCCACACCCATCACTCGGGGCATGCCCGCGATGAGGATATTGAAGTTGCAGGGAAAGCTGTCCTGCAAGGGCGTCAGCCGGAACAGCTTCTGCATCAGCTTGTCCGGGTCCACGCCCCGCTTTAGGTCAATGGTCAGCTTCAGACCGCCCAGGTCGGTCTCGTCCCGCATGTCGGCGATCTCCCGGATCTTTCCCGCCTTGATCAGCTCCGCCACCTTGTCCATGATGACCTCCGTGGCGGTGGAATAGGGAATCTGGGTGATCTCAATCAGATTGCCTTCCTTGACATAGCGCCACTTCGCCCGCAGCTTGAAGCTGCCCCGGCCCGTAGAATAGATTTCCCGGGTAGCCGCCTCGTCAAACAGAAGCTCTCCGCCGGTGGAGAAGTCCGGCCCCGGCAGGGTTTCCAGCACATCGTGGTCGGGATTCTTCATCAGCGCGATGGTGGTATCGCAGACCTCTTTCAGGTTGAACGAGCAGATATTGGAGGCCATGCCCACGGCGATGCCCTGGTTGGCGGACACCAGCACATTGGGGAAGGTAGTGGGCAGCAAGGCCGGTTCCTTCATGGTTGCATCGTAGTTGTCCACCATATCCACGGTATCGCTGTCGATGTCCTTGAAAATCTCGCCGCAGATGGGGTCCAGCTTGGCCTCGGTATACCGGGCGGCGGCGTAAGCCATATCCCGGGAGTAAACCTTGCCAAAGTTGCCCTTGGAGTCCACAAATGGGTGGAGCAATGTCTCATTGCCCCGGGCAAGCCGCACCATGGTCTCATAAATGGCGGCGTCGCCGTGGGGATTGAGGCGCATGGTCTGGCCGACAATGTTGGCAGATTTGGTTCTTCCTCCGGTGAGCAGGCCCATTTTGTACATGGTGTACAGGAGCTTGCGGTGGGAGGGCTTGAAGCCGTCGATCTC
>CAYYGF010000167.1:0-4421 GCA_964471315.1 uncultured Oscillospiraceae bacterium
CCTTAAAAATTTCATATCGAACCGGAGGGAACAACCAGCTTGGGCCGCAAGAAGAAGCTCATAAACAATTCCGGTATTCCGCAACACGAAATCGAGCACATCGCCCGGTGCATTCTCCCTGACATCCTCGCCTACTACGAAAGTGAAGAAGGCCAGCGGGAGTTCCGGGAGTGGCTGGCTCAGCGCGAAGTGGAACAGACGGAAGGAAAGGCAGGGAAAAGCAAGTAAGCAACCGCACAGGGTGCCGCCAGCTTGGCGGCACCTTTTCTCATGCAAACGGCACGAAAGCTCACGCATTTTGGGGACAAAAGGTGGCTGGTAGCAAAGCTTCTTCAAATCTTTCGTATCCTCCCAGAAGCAAAAATAATCCGAACCCTTCTCCTACTGAGATAAGGTTCGGATTATTAACTCTTGGTGCGAGAGAGGGGACTCGAACCCCCACGGCGTAACCACACGCACCTCAAACGTGCTTGTCTACCATTCCAACACTCTCGCAAGTTCGCCTAGCTATTATAGCCTCCACTGGGAGATTTGTCAACACTTTTTTCAAAACCTCTTGAAAAACCTGTCTTTCCTTGGTACACTATAGAAAAAAGACGGAGGATTCCGAATATGGTTCGCTTTTTTGTGACAGCGGAGCAGCTCTGCAGCGGCGCTCCGGAGTTGACAGGGGAGAACGCCCAGCACGCGAAGGTTTTGCGGCTGAAGGAAGGGGAGCAGGTGCTTCTGTGCGATGGGGAAGGGCAGGAGTGCCTTTGCCGCATCGCAGCGGTGGAAGGTGGGCGATATATCCTGTCTGCCCAGGAGCGCCGTCCATCGGAGGCCGAGGCGGCGGTGCGGGTCAGCGTGTATATGGCCTTTCCCAAGGCGGACAAATTGGAGCATGTGATACAGAAGGCTACAGAGCTGGGGGCTTATGAGATTGTGGCGTTTCCCTCTGCCCGGTGCGTCTCCCGGCCGGACGAAAAGAGTTTGAAGAAGAAGCTGGAGCGTTGGCAGAAGATCGCGTCCTCCGCTGCCGAGCAGTCTGGGCGGGGGCGGATTCCGAAGGTGCTGGTGCTGGGAAGCTACTCCGAGGCCCTGGCGCGCGCCGCCCAGGCGGACAAGCCCCTGCTGTTTTATGAAAATGAGCAGTCCCGAACCCTAAAGGCCGCCCTCCGTGGAGATTACTGCACGGTGAGTCTGCTGACAGGCCCGGAAGGCGGGCTGGAGGAGAAGGAAGTAGACCAGGCCAGGAATGCGGGCTTGCAGGTCTGCACCCTGGGCAAGCGGATTCTCCGCTGCGAGACGGCGCCGCTGTGCGCCCTCTCCGCCGTGATGTACGATGCGGGGGAATTCTGATCGAACCTACCGTTCCTCAGAAGCAGCCACCAGCAGTTCCCGGATGGGCAGCCCCTGGGGGCAGCTTTCCTCACATTTTCCGCATTTCAGACAGGCGTCGGGAGCGGGGCCATCCACCGCAATGGCTTCTCCCCGCTGACGCAGGGCGTTGAGGCTGGCAAACAGCTCCGGGATGGGGATGCCCTGGGGGCAGACCTCGGTACAGTAGCGGCAGGCGGTGCAGTTGATCAGCCCTTGGCTGCGGAATACCGCCCGCACCCGGCTGACAGCCTCCAGCTCCTCAGGGGACAGGGGTTGGAAATGCTCCATAAAGCCTACGTTATCCCGCAGCTGTTCCAAATTGCTCATGCCGGACAGAACCATCATGATCCCATCAAAGCCGGCGGCAAAGCGGATGGCATAGCTGGCATTGGAGCCGCCCTTCAAGCGGTCAAAAATGTTCTGTGCTGCGGCAGGCAGGTTCACCAGGGAGCCGCCCTTCACAGGCTCCATGACAATGACAGGCTTGCCGTATTTCCGGCAGACCTCATAGCATTTTCGGGACTGCACCTTTTCGTCCTCGAAATCCACATAGTTGAATTGGAGCTGAACCACTTCGATCATGGGGAACTCTTGAAGGATTTCCTCCAAAGCCTGGGCGGAATCGTGGAAGGAAATGCCGATGTGGCGAATTTTGCCTTCCTGCTTCAGTTCCAGCGCGGTCTCAAAGGCCTTTGCCTCCCGATACCGAGCCAGCCGGGCCTTGCTGAGGGCGTGCATCAGATAGCAATCAAAATATTCCACGCCGCAGGCTTCCAGCTGCTGCTGGAACAAAGGACGGATATCCTCCTGCTTTTCAAAAAAGTTGTAGGAAAGCTTGTTTGTGAGCAAAAAGCGATCCCGGGGATACCGGGAGCTGACGGCTTCGCGGATAGCCAGTTCGCTTTTTCCGTTGATGTAGCCGTGGGCGGTGTCAAAATAGCGAAAGCCCTTTTCCAGAAACAGATCTACCATCTGCTTGGTTTGCTCTATGTCCACTTCCTCGCCCAGCATGGGCAAACGCATGCAGCCAAAACCAAAATTGCGATCGATTCCGTCAAAATAGGTTGTCATTCCGATTCCTCCTTGCGGATGATTTTTCATAGTTTTATAAATATCAGTATACCATCCGGTGCGCGGCCTGCTCAATGGGGAAAGTGACTAAATTTAAAGGATTCGTTTTGGACATTTGGACAAGAAGGAACATGAGGTATCCTATGAAACAACGAAGAAGCAATACACTTCCCTGGGAAATGATTCCCACGATTTTTGCCCTTGCCTGGCCCACCATGCTGGAGCAGCTGATGGAAACGGCGGTGCAATATGTGGACACGGCCATGGTTGGCTCCCTGGGCACTTACGCAACTGCCGCGGTCGGCGCCACAACCACAGTAAACTGGCTGATCAACAGTACCATTTCCGCCCTGGCAATCGGCTTTCTCGCCTTTGTCGCCCGGGCCTGCGGGGCCGGAGACACAAAGCGGGCAGGAAAGGCCGCCTCTCAGGCGGTGCTGGCCGTGCTGGCTTGCGGCGGCTTTTTCACTGTGCTGACCCTGGGACTGAGCCGCTATGTGCCGGTTTGGATGCAGGTGGATCCATCCATTCAGTCCCTGTCCGCCCGGTATTTCTTCATTCTCTACACCCCCATGCTGGCCAGAACGGCGATTCTGATTTTCGGAACCCTGCTTCGGGCGGCGGGGGATACCAAGACCCCCATGCGCGTGGGGATTCTGGTGAATCTCATCAATGTGATTCTGAATTTCCTGCTGATCTATCCCAGCCGCAGTCTTTGGGGTATGCGCCTTCCCGGCGCTGGGCTGGGGGTAATCGGCGCGGCAGTGGCCAGCGCGGCGGCCTTCCTGGCAGGCGGCGTGTGCATGAGCGTGGCGCTGTGGCGCCATCCGATGCTCTCTCCCCGGGGACAGAAGCTGAAGCCGGACTGGAGTGTCCTGGGGCCTTGTCTGAAAGTGGCGCTACCCAATGCCTTGCAGCGCTTTGGCACCTCTCTGGGCTACGTGGCCTTTGCCGCCATGATCAACTCCCTGGGGGAGGTGTCTACGGCGGCGCACACCATTGCCAACACCGTGGAATCCGCTTTCTACATTCCCGGCTACGGAATGCAGACCGCGGCGGCTACGCTAGCCGGAAATGCCCTGGGCGCGGCGGATAACCGCCGGGCCAGGGATTTGGCCCGGATGATCATTGCCATCGAGACGACACTGATGGTTCTCTCCGGCGGCGCGCTGTTCTGCTTCGCGCCCAATATGATGACCCTGTTTTCCAGGGATGCCCAGGTCATCCTGCTGGGCGCCACGGTTCTGCGGATGGTGGCGGTGTCGGAGCCGTTTTACGGCGTTTCCATTATTATTGAGGGCATGATGCAGGGCATGGGAAACACGGTGCTGCCCTTCTTCATTGGCATCAGCGGCATGTGGGGCATCCGGATTCTGGGGACGTTTCTGTGCACCCAGGTTTTGGGCCTGGGATTGGTCTCCGCTTGGGGGTGTATGATCGCCCACAATCTTACGGTTTTTGCCCTGTTCCTCTTGTGCTATCTCACTGGAAAATGGAATCCCATGAACAAATAATCCCTTTCGCAAAGGAAAAATCAAAAAAATAGCGAAGAAAACACTTGATTTTCCATTTCCCGTATGTTAAAATAAATCGGTCTGAAATCAAGGTGCGTCCTCTGGCAGCGGATGCTGCGTATGAACGCCTAATATTTAAGGAGGACAAAGAAATGGATTTGGTCAAGGCTCTGAACAGCCAGTACATGAAGGAAGAGCTGCCCGAAGCAAGGGTCGGCGACACCGTTCGTGTGCACGTACGCATTAAGGAAGGCTCCCGTGAGCGTATCCAGGTGTTCGAGGGTACCATCATTGCCCGTAAGCATGGCGGTATCGGCGAGACCATCACCGTTCGCCGTGTTTCCTATGGCGTTGGCTGTGAGAAGGTGTTCCCTGTGCATTCTCCCCGCATTGCCGCTGTGGAGACCGTCCGTAAGGGCAAGGTCCGCCGGGCAAAGCTGTACTATCTGCGCGACCGCTTCGGCAAGGCTGCGA
>CAYYGF010000168.1:0-4371 GCA_964471315.1 uncultured Oscillospiraceae bacterium
AGATATCATTCTTCAACATATTGAAATATTGTACCGTCCGGCAATTTCTGTCCCATAAACAGCGAAGATCCCTGTTGTACAAAAGCGATGGTATCCTTGTCGATCACCTCAAAGATCCAGTTTTCTCCTCCATTGTCCGCATGTACCTTGACCTTTCCATCCAGTTCAACCGTTCCCCTATAGGCATAGGACATACGGGGATCGGCACCAAACACGAACCGCACTGCTTTCCCTTCCGTAGTAAAATGTATGAAGGGTTTGGCTCCGCTGTTTTCTGCCGTTACCATTCGATAAGTCCCATCCGTGATTCCACATACAGTTTCCTTCTTCGGCCCGAACAGAAGCCAAGCGGCTGCCAGCAGAAGCAGCAACGCAAAAAACAGGAAGCTTCTCAATTATCCACTTCATCTTCATCGTCCAACAGCTCCGCCATGGTCAGATTGTAGACCGCTTCCGCTTTCTTTTCAAACAGCTTCGCAAGACGGATGGCTTGGCGCTGGTTGGGCGCCAGCAACTCCAGTGTCATCAGATTCCCTATTTCATCGTCCAGGGCCATAATGACGGAGTAATCTCCGTTTTCTCTTGGGAGGATCTGGGTCTTGACAAAGCTGCTGCGGCGAATTTGGCGGTTGAACCGAGCCACCGCGTTGTCCGCCCGCTGCTTGACGGAAAAGGCAATGGAATCTTCCGTTAGGGAACCATCCGCTTTTCCCTTTTCCGTGATCTCATAGCAGTCGTTCTCCACTTCTTTCAAATGGCCGGACTTCACCATCTCCGGAATGGCTGTGCATACATCGAAATAACTCAAGCAGTCATCCTGGTAGCATAGCTCATAAATCTGCTGGGTGTTCACCGGGTAGTTAACCCGGGCCATGACGAACAGAATCAGCACCTTTACGTCCATCATATCGTGGATAAAGCCTAGTCTCTGCATTACAATCACCTCTTAATATGTATTATACAGAATCCCAGTGAAAAATCAAGCACAATGGACTACCATGACGCATATTCTGGCGTAAAGGAGTGATGCGACCGATGGATACGCTGATTTATCCGGTTGGCAATACCAAAGCCTGTCAATACGCCCTCAAAACACTGCGGCAGACCGACATACGGATCATAGACCACCCTGCTCCGGAGGTAACACATTTGCTGTTGGATATTCCCAGCTTTGCTCGGGACGGCAGTCTACGGGGCGGTGGGGACTTAGCACCCCTGCTGCGGATGCTGCCAACGGATGTCACCGTTGTGGGAGGAAATTTACAGGATCCGAAATTGTCGCAATATAGAACGCTGGATCTACTGGCGGATCCCCTTTATCTGGCAAAAAACGCCGCCATTACCGCGGAGTGTACCCTGCGGGTTGCCGGTTCTGAACTGGAGACCACATTTTCCGAATCTCCTGCCTTGATTATTGGCTGGGGTCGGATTGGGAAGGCATTGGCCAGACTTTTACGGGCCTTGGGGGCGGAGGTAACCGTTGCTACCAGGAAAGAGGACGATCGGGCTATGCTGGCGGCGCTGGGATATTCCCAGGTTTCCACGGATGGCATTCCTGACCTGCTGCCGGAAATCCGTCTGCTGGTAAACACCGCCCCGGCAAAAGTCCTGTCCAGAGGACAGCTATCTCTATGCCGCAGCTGTGTCAAAATCGATCTGGCCTCTCAGCCGGGGCTGGAAGGGACGGATGTGATCACCGCCAGGGGGCTGCCCGGCCAGTACGCCCCGGAATCCTCGGGGAAACTGATAGCCGAAACCATTTTGCGACTGACGAAGGAGGTCAAATCATGAACGTAGGCTTTGCCCTTTGCGGTTCCTTTTGTACATACGACAGAGTCTTCCCCGTGATGGAGGCGCTGGCATCGAAACATCGTGTCATTCCTATTTTTTCCGAAGCCGCATTCACCGTGGACAGCCGATTTGGAACAGCTGCAGCACATGTAGAGGCAGTTCAGAAAATCTGCGGAGCAACGCCACTACACACCATCGCTCAAGTGGAGCCAATCGGGCCGAAAAAATGGCTGGACATCTTGATTATTGCCCCCTGCACCGGGAATACCCTGGCAAAGCTGGCCCATTCCATCGCGGATACTCCGGTGACCATGGCGGCAAAAAGCCACCTTCGCAACGGCCGGCCGGTGCTTATCGCCGTATCCACCAATGACGCGCTGGCTGGCGCGGCAGAGAATATCGGCAGACTGTTGGCAAGAAAGCATTACTATTTTGTTCCCTTTGGCCAGGACGATGCCTTTGGAAAACCGACTTCCCTGGTGGCTGATTTCAGCCAGATCCCTCAGGCCATGGAGGAGGCTCTGGCTGGGCGGCAGATACAGCCAGTTCTGATCGGAATGGGGATTTGATTGCATTTCTGCCCCCGGTAAGAATCACGGTGCTGCCGCTGCTTGCGGACGGGAGTCCGGCAAATAGAGTCTCTGCGAGGGGTTCTGTGATCACGCTGCCGCCCTTTCAAATCCAGGCATCAGCAAAAAGAAAAGGACATCCAAACGGATGTCCTTTTCTTTTTGGTGGGCGAGGCGGGACTTGAACCCGCACGTCCGCAGTGAACACTAGAACCTGAATCTAGCGAGTCTACCAATTCCACCACTCGCCCATGTGTTATGCCGTCCGCTGACGACCTTGGTATCATAACACAGGGCGCTGGATTTGTCAATAGTTGTTTTTCAATTTTTCGATTTAATCCGCTTCCGTCAGATAGCGGGTGACACAGTACAGCGTCTGACCGTTATAGACGACTCTTGACCAGCCCACATCCCGGTTAATGCCGGTGCGCTCCACCACTTCCCCATTTTTGATGCTGGCCACCACCACGCAATCCGGATTGTCCACACTGGGCAGGGAACGCAGATTTACCTCCACCTTAGCCGTCACCCGATCACTGATGGATTCAAACTGGGTCTGAATCTCCGGTGTTTCTGGCACGGTGGATGCCGTTTCCACGGGCGCATCTCCTGCCAGCATCAGATAGCTGGATACGGCATAGCAGGTTTCCCCATTGTATTCCAATTTTGACCAGCCATTGTCGCTGACACCAACGCGCTGCGCCACATCTCCATGGCTCAACTGTCCGATCACCTCGGCGTCCTCCCGTTCTACGCTGGGCAGACGCCGCAGATTGACCTTGTCCTTCGCGGTCACCTGTTCGCTGACCGGAGAAAACTGGGTCTGGATGCCGTCCCCATCCGAATCCTGGGTGGCGGCGTTGGGATCATAACCCAGATCCGTTGTGAGGTAGCTGGTCACGGCGTATACGGTTTGGCCGTTGAAGATCAGCTTTGACCATCCATCGGCACTGACAGCAACTCGTTGGGCCACCTCTCCGTTTTGCAGCGTATAGACAACCTGGCTCTCCTCCCCCTGGCTGGGAGCGTTTCGCAAATTGGTTTCCTCCTTGGCTGTAACCTGTTCCTCCACCACGGTGAAGTTCATCATCGCTTCCACATCCGGGCCAACCTCCTTAGGTTCTTCCTTGGCCCGGCGGGGCTCTATGCCGTCATAGCCAAAATACGCAATGTTCAGATCCACATTCTGACCGATGCCAGGAATGGAGCCGGTCATGCTGTACTGCCACATATGGTGGTCATCCGGATAGCTGGACTGAGGCGACTCTGGATAAGGAGATTCCGGATACTGGGCCACCCAGATCTTATAGCGCTTGGCAATCCGGGTGGTTTCCCATTTTGTATCGAATTGCAGCTCATTTTTCGAGCCGTAGAACATCCCTTCATAGCCCAGGCGCTCGATGGTTTTTAAAAAAGCAAGGGCAATATCCGTCCGCTCCTCCTTGCTTAGGGAGTACTGGCGGCTGTCCGGATCCTGGAACCCCTCACAGTCATAGGCCACCGGATAGGTGATGGGGTAATCGTTAAGGATCTGTGCCGCCCACTTGGCTTCCTCCACCGCCTCTTCCTCCGTCACCGCGGTGGAAAAGAAATAAGCGCCCAAGGCAATGCCAGCCTTGCTGGCCTCCTGGAGATTATAGCGGGCATTGCAGTCCTCCACGATTTCTCCCTGGGACATGTTCCGGTAGCCCAGTCGAACCATGGCAAACTGAACCCCGGACTGGGCCACCTGCTGCCAATCAATGGTTCCTTGATACCGGGCAACATCGATGCCAAAGGTTATTTCCTCCGTCTCCTTCGTGGTTCGGGAATGGCCGCAGCCGGTCATCAGTGACAGCATGAGGAAAGCCGCCAAGGCCAGGGACAGAATTCTCTTTCTCTTCTTCATATGCATATCCTTTTCATGCGCATACCGCTCTGTGATTGGTCGCGCGATTGTATTGCCTATGGATTTTATTAGGGCAACACCGCATAATTCGGCAAGGAAGCTCAGCGAGAGATTTTGTGCCAG
>CAYYGF010000169.1:0-4294 GCA_964471315.1 uncultured Oscillospiraceae bacterium
CCTCAGTCACAGCTTACGCTGTGACAGCTCCCCTAGCAGGGGAGCCTTTACGCCGTAAAACTACAATTTAGCAAACCAGAGAACGAAACCGAGCTGTACCCAGGAGTGTGACGGTAACTACCCAGCCTGTGCACGCATTGTCCGCCGCCACTGGCGGCCACGCATTGTCAGCGGCGACTCGCCGCAAAATTACAATTTACCGTCACGAATCCCATCGGTATTT
This sequence comes from uncultured Oscillospiraceae bacterium, assembly GCA_964471315.1. Lineage (GTDB taxonomy): Bacteria > Bacillota > Clostridia > Oscillospirales > Oscillospiraceae > Faecousia. The sequence continues at coordinate 224 of CAYYGF010000169.1, forward strand.
CTGATTAAAAACTGTGGAGTGAAAGACCTATGAAAATCGAAACCTACATGGATTCCCTGGTGTCCTACGCCATGAACCGGGGTCTGGCGGAGCCTGTGGATCACCAGGTGCTGACCAACCGGCTGCTGGACATTCTGCGCAAGGACGACTATGAAGCCTCCGACGAGCCTCAGTCTGAGGATTTGGAGGAAATTCTGGCGGGCATTCTGGACTATGCCGTGGCCCAGGGCCTGTGCGAGGACAACATCACCGCCCGGGACATTTTTGACACCCGGATTATGGGCGCTGTGACCCCCATGCCCCGGGAGGTCATCCGCACCTTCCGGGAAAAGTATGAAGCTTCCCCGGTGGAAGCCACGGATTGGTATTACCGCTTCAGCTGCGATACGGACTACATCCGCCGCTACCGGATCAAGAAGGACATGCGCTGGAAATACCCCAGCGAGTATGGCGAAATGGACATCACCATCAACCTAAGTAAGCCCGAAAAGGACCCCAAGGCCATCGCCGCCGCCAAGAATGCCCCCCAGACCGCCTATCCCAAATGCCAGCTGTGCCGGGAGAACGAGGGCTACGCGGGCCGGATGAACCATCCCGCCCGGGCCAACCACCGGATCATTCCCATTGAGGTCTGCGGCGAACCCTGGTGCCTGCAGTATTCCCCCTACGTCTACTACAATGAGCACTGCATTGTATTCAACTCCCAGCATGTGCCCATGAAGATCGACCGCAGCGCCTTTGAAAAGCTGCTGGACTTTGTAAAGGCCTTCCCCCATTATTTCGTTGGCTCCAACGCGGACCTGCCCATCGTGGGCGGCTCTATTTTGAGCCACGAGCACTTCCAGGGCGGTCACTACCGCTTCGCCATGGAGAACGCGGGCATTGAAAAGGAAGTCTCGTTCAAAGGCTTCGAGGACATCCATGCGGGCATCGTGAAATGGCCTATGAGCGTCATCCGGCTCAACGGCCAGGATCCCAAGCGCCTGGCGGAGCTGGCGGACAAGATTCTCACCGCCTGGCGGGGCTATTCCGACGAAAGCGTGGGGGTCATCGCCTTCTCTGATGGGGAGCCCCACAACACCATCACTCCCATCGCCCGGCGCAGAAGCGACCTGTATGAGCTGGACCTGGTGCTGCGGTGCAACATCACCACCGCCGAGCATCCCCTTGGTGTGTTCCATCCCCATGCCGACAAGCACCACATCAAGAAGGAAAACATCGGCCTGATCGAGGTCATGGGTCTGGCGGTGCTGCCCAGCCGTCTGAAAGGCGAGCTGACGGGTCTTGCAGAGGCCATCGTGGCGGGCAAAGACATTGCCGCCGACGAGACCTTGGGCAAGCACGCTCCCTGGGTGGAAGAACTGAAAAAGCGGTACACCTTTACCGAGGAAAACGCCATGGACATCCTGATGCAGGAAACCGGCAAGGTCTTTGCCGGCGTCCTGGAGGATGCGGGCGTGTACAAGAACACCCCCGAAGGCAGGGCGGCGTTTCTGCGGTTCGTGGAAAAGGTAAATCAGTAACACAGCTATGAAAACAGTCACCCTTTGCGGCAGCATGCGCTTTGCCAGGGAAATGCAGGCAATTGCCTTGAACCTGGAAGTCAACCATGGGATGAATGTCCTGCAATGTACCTACAATCCGGAGGAAATGGTGCTTTCTGAAATCCAGGCAAACGCCATTGTCCAGGCGCATTATAGAAAGATCGAATTGTCTGACGGCATCTATGTGGTGGATATCGGTGGATATATCGGACAATCCGCAAAACAGGAAATCGCCTATGCCCAATCCTTGGGAAAGGAAGTACTTTTTCACTCCCAGCATTCAAAACTGCCGCGAAAGCCAAAGCTTTCGCGGCAGTTTCGTATTATCCCCGGAAGAAATTGACCAATCCCACCACGAAGATCACACCTACGATCACAGGCAGAACATAGGTCATATAGGGCCGCATCCATTTGGCGACCTTTAAGCCCTTTCCCTCGTTGGCCTCCGCCAGGAAATTGTCCCAGCCCCAGCCGTAGCGGGTGGTGCAGAACAGGATGAACAGCAGGCTTCCCAGGGGCAGCAGCAGATTGCTGACCAGGAAATCCTCGCTGTCCAGAATGTCCCGGCCCGCGATGGGGCGGACATTCTGCCACAGGTTATAGCCCAGCAGGCAGGGCAGGCTCAGCAGGAAAATGCCTACACGGCAGACACGGCACACCTTTTTCCGGCTCCAAAGGGTCAGCTCGCTGACGCAGGAGACAATGTTTTCAAACACCGCCAGCACCGTAGAGAAAGCGGCAAAGGTCATGAACAGGAAAAACAGGCTCCCCCAGAACCGCCCTCCGGCGATATGGTTGAATACGTTCGGCAGCGTGATGAAGATCAGAGGAGGCCCGCTGGTTACATCCACGCCATAAGCGAAGCAGGCGGGAAACAGAATCAGACCGGAGCAAAGGGCCACCATGGTATCCAGCAGGCACACCCGGACGGCCTCGCCCATGAGAGCGTGCTCCTTCCCAATATAGCTGCCGAAGATCGCCATGGAACCGATGCCCAGGCTTAGGGTGAAGAAGGCCTGGTTCATAGCGCCTACGATCACATTGCCGATGCCGACGTCCTTCATCCGGGCAAGATCGGGCACCAGGTAGAATTTCAGGCCCTCCCGGCCGCCCTCCAGAAACAGGCTGTTGGCCGCCAGCACCCACATCAGCAGGATCAGCGCCAGCATCATCCATTTGGTGAAGCGCTCCAGGCCCTTCTGGACTCCGGCGGAGATTACGGTAAAACCCAACGCTACCACAATGCCCATGTACACCGCCATGATTTTGGGGCTGGCCAGCATTTCCAGGAATCGACCGCCGATGGCTTCCGCGTCCAGGCCGGTAAAATCCCCGGCAGCGGTGTTCACGAAATATTGCAGCATCCATCCGGCTACGGTGGTATAGAACATCATTAGGATTACGTTGCCAACCAGGCACACATAGCCTTGCCAGCGCCAGGCGCTGCCAGGCTTTAGCTGCTGGTGCATTTTCAGCGGGCTTTTCTGGGCTGCCCGGCCCATGGCAAATTCCATGGTCAAGGTGGGGACGCCCAGAATCAGAAGAAAGATCAAGTATATTGCCACAAAGGCCCCGCCGCCATATTGGCCGGCCATCCAGGGAAATTTCCAAACGTTGCCAATACCAATGGCGCAGCCGGCGCTGAGCAGAAGAAAGCCAAGGCGGCTGCCAAGATGTTCACGCTGCATGAGCATTCCTCCAATATTCAAAGTGGTATCAGTATAAAGACCTTTTTGCCATAAGTCAACAGGAGAACCGGTAGAAAAAACAAACAGGACTGGAAAACCAGTCCTGCTGTGTTCCTTTGGCAATTAGCCGTTGGCGCGCATCTGAGCGAAGCACTCGCTGCAGTACACGGGGCGGTCGGACTTGGGCTGGAAGGGAACCTTCGCCTCACCGCCGCAGCGGGCACAGGTAGCAGTGAAGAACTCACGGGGGCCGCGGGTGGCGTTCTTGCGGGCGTCACGGCAAGCCTTGCAGCGCTGGGGCTCATTCTGGAAGCCGCGCTCTGCGTAGAACTCCTGCTCACCGGCGGTGAACACGAACTCATTGCCGCACTCTTTGCACACTAAAGTCTTGTCTTCGTACATTGGAAAATACCTCTCTTCGGTTAGTTGTTGCCCCGTGAAATCCCATAATGACTGTTATAACGCAGGGACGTTTTAAATTGGTGGCAAATACTGCCACAAGTCGGATTATACACAAATAGGGGCATTTTGTCAATCCTTTATGAAAAATTTTCCCCGATTTTTTCGGAGTTTATGCAATTTCCCAAAGGGAAAAATGCGCGCCAAAGGACGACGGAGGGGCTAAATGGAAAACTGTGTCTGCCCCTCGTAGGGGATGTGCAGGTGGTCGTAGGCCAGGGCGGTGACGCACCGGCCCCGGGGGGTGCGGGTGAGAAAGCCCAGCTGCATCAGGTAGGGTTCGTATACATCCTCCAGGGTTACGGCTTCCTCACCGATGGTGGCGGCCAGGGTTTCCAGTCCCACCGGGCCGCCGCCGTAATTCTGGATGATGGCGGTGA
>CAYYGF010000170.1:0-4205 GCA_964471315.1 uncultured Oscillospiraceae bacterium
CTGTGGGCCAGAGAAAGCTGCAAACGCTCCTGCGCCATGCCTTTGATGATGTATTTTCCCCGGCCGTTGCACAGGGGAACCCAGTAGTTGACCAGGCCGGCGGTTGCAAGGCCTCCCAGAACGCACAGCTTGTCCAGAAGCAGTGTAGTGAGTCCCTGCCGCCGCCCGGACAGTGCTGCCGCCGCACCGGCTACTCCGCCGCCGCAGACAATCAGATCGTATTTTTTTGACGCAGGAATGGTTTCCTGCCACTTCAGCTCTTCCATGGGGCCACTTCCTTTCCAAAGCTCATTATAGCAGATAAAGTGGGAGAGAGGGTAGTGTGCTTTTGATATTTTTTTACGAATTCTTTACCTGTAAGCGGCTGTTCTCTTTACAAAATGACGAACACCATTATATAATCCCATCACAAATGCGGAGGAATCAAAATGAAAAACGAGAAAAGCTTCTCCCTCGTCCGGCGGTTGACCACTACGGTGCTGACGCTGCTGCTGATTCTTTTGACCATTCAAATCGCCAGCACTCTTTGGGGGCGGTATGTGGTAGCCCAGGAGCTTTATTCTTCCACACAGAACAATGTCAACTACCTGCGGGATACCTTTGAGGATAATGTGCAGCAGATCCAGCAGGGCGTGATCGATCAGCTTTTCTACCGGGAGCGCTCCCAGCTGGTGCTGTTCTATACCCGGCTGCGGAAGGGCTCCTTCTCCACCGGGGCGCACTACCAGTGGGAGCTGAACCAGCTTCGGCTGGAGCTGGACATTGCCCAGCAGATGAATGCCCTGATCGACCGAATGGATGTGTACTTTCCCAGGCTGGAAAAATCCCTGAGGGTGCAGCAGGACGCCATCTCCGTGGAGTCCACACCCGGTTCGGAGATAGAGGAATTCTACACAGCCTTTCACCGTTCCGATTCCGCCCTGACCCGCATTGGCTCCGATTTTTATATTCCCTGCTACTATCCCATCAGTGCTACCTCCGCCCAGAAAGGGCATATCCTCATTGCTCTGCGGCTGAGTCAGGAGAGAATTCAGGATATGCTCTCCTCTTTCAATACCGTTTCCGGCAAGAATGCCTTTCGTTATCACTACCCCTCCGATACCTGCCTGACCAGCGGCGGCGGCATCCGACTGGGTGAAGCGGAGCTGGAGGGTCTGCTTGCCAATCACAACAAGGCGGACACCCGGGTAGAAATATCCGTGGGCGGGGCAAAATACCTGGCCATGTGCGCCTATTCCGACAGCCTGGGCAGCTCCTTCATCCAGCTGATTCCCGTCAGGCAGATCAGCCGGGTACCCAGCATTCTGCTGATTGGAACGCTGGTTTTCTTCCTGACCATGCTCACAGTGATTCTCCTGATTCTGGGATCCTTCCGCGCCTATGTGGATCGCCCGGTTCAGGCTCTGGTGGGCGCCTACCGCCAGGCGGGGCAGGGGGACTTCACCGTGCGGGTGGAGCCCCAGAAGTCCCGGGAATTTACCGCTCTGGCCACCGGCTTCAACCAGATGACGGACAAGCTGGAAGAACTCATCGATACCAACTACCGGCAGACCATCACCCTGCAGCAGGCCCAGCTGAAAACATTACAAGCCCAGATCAATCCCCACTTCCTTTACAACAGCTTCTTTTTCCTCCGTTCTATGCTGGAGGACGAGGAAACGGAGGTGGCGGCAGAGTTCGCCGGGTATCTAGGGAAATACTTCCGATACATCACCAAGGCGGACAGCAATCTGCTGACCCTGGAAAATGAATATGACCATGCCGTCACTTATCTGAAAATACAGCTCATGCGCTTCGGTGAAACCATCCAGGCGGAAATTCCCCCCATCCCGGAGCGGCTTCGGCAGCTTCCGGTGCCCAAGCTCTTTTTGCAGCCGGTGCTGGAAAACTGCATCGAGCACGGCATGGCCGGTTCCGCTGACCCGGCACGAATTCGCATCTGCTTCCTCCTGGACGGAAACCGGGCCGCCGTAGCGGTGGAAAACAGCGGGGACGGTATTTCACCGGAATGGCTGGAGGAACTGCGGCAGCAGCTGGACAGTCATTCCAGCGACAGCCAGACCACGGGGCTGACCAATGTCCACCGCAGGCTCAAGCTCTACTATGGGGAGTATGGCGGGGTGGAGCTGGATGCCAGCAGTCTGGGCGGCCTGAAGGTTGTTTTGAAGTTAGGAGTAATTGACACATGATCTTCCAAATTCTGATTGTCGATGACGAGCCTCATGTTGTGGATGCCATCCGGGGCATTTTGGAGCAGGAACCGGAGGTGGATTTGGAGATCCACACCGCCTTTCGGGGTCAGCAGGCGCTGAAGCTCTGCCAGCAGTACCCCATCTCGCTGCTGATTACCGACATTCGGATGCCGGATATGAGCGGCCTGGAGCTGGCAAGGCAGGTCAGGCAGCTGACGCCGGACTGCAATGTGATCCTGCTCACCGCCTATTCGGATTTTACCTATGCCTACGAGGGCATTCAGCTCCATGCCAGCGACTATATTCTGAAAACCGAGGACAAGCAGATCATTCGCAGCCGGATTTTCAAGATACTGGGAACCATGGAGCAGGAGCTCCGCCATAGATCCTGGCTGGAAAGCGCAAGGGAAAGCAACCCCATTTCTGACCGTCTGTGCAAAAAGCTCCTGATGCCCCAGCGCTCCTCCCAGCAGGAGGAAGCCTTTACCCTGCTGGGTTTCCGGGAAACCGGCTTTCCCCTGCTGTTGATAGCGGCGAAGACCCCGTCTCATATCCCCATTCAGGCGGAGATTCTGCAAAAGTCACTGATGCGGTGCCTCTCTGGGAGAATTACCCATCTTTGCGCCAGCACAATTTCGGAGAATATATGCTCCTGGGTGCGGTCTCTGGATCCGAAGGGGTATGCCATCACCGGCACCTGGCTCATGGTCACCATGGAGCGGATACAGGCACTGTACACTGCCACTACCCAGGCCGAATGCGCCATTCTCTACAGCTATCCCATCGACAATCTGGATCAGCTTTCCGGAAAATACCAGATTGCGGCCCGATACCTGGAGGCGGAGCGTTTCGATGCCTGCGTCAAGGTGATCTCCGATGTGAAAAAGGAAAGCCCTCTGGTGACCATCCATTTCGTCAAGCGGTATGTGAAGGAGCACTTGAATCAGGATCTGTCCCTTTCCCAGATTTCCGTCGTGACCGGCTACAATCCCACCTACCTTTCCCGCCTTTTTAAGGAGCAGACGGGGGAGACACTGAACCGGTACATTTCCCGCAAGCGGATGGAGTACATCGCCCGGCTGATGCGGGATCCCCAGATTTCCATGCAGCAGATCATGGACGCCGCAGGATTTGCCACCCGTTCCTATTTCAATCAGTTCGTCAAAAAAGAAACCGGGCTGACTCCAAAGCAGTACCGGATGCAGATGGGTACCCAACTCCATGAATAAGGAGGTTTATCATTGGAAAAGACAATCAAGGCTCCGCGGCTGGAGCCCCAGCGAAAGGGTAAAATGGCGGCGCTGGCAAAATCTGTCCGCAAGAACTGGATGCTGCTTCTGATGGTGCTGCCCGGTGTCGTTTGGTGCGCAATCTTCCGCTATGGCCCAATGTATGGCGCGCTGATCGCCTTCCAGAAATACCATGTGGGCGACAGCATTCTGGGCGGCCGATGGGCTGGACTTTACTGGTTCAAAAAGTTTTTCTCCCATCCTCAGTTCAAGCAGCTGCTGACCAACACCCTGTCCATCAGTATCCTTCAGCTGATCTTCTGCTTTCCGGTGCCGGTGATCTTCGCGCTGCTGCTGAACGAGGTACGCAACGCCAAGCTGAAAAAACTGGTGCAAACCGTTTCCTATCTGCCCCATTTCATTTCTCTGGTGGCGGTGTGCAGCATGCTCTCCCTGCTGCTGAATCCCGGCTCCGGCATCGTCAACCGGGTGCTCAATGCCTTGGGAATCGAATCGATCTATTTCATGGGCAGCACCAAGTGGTATCGGCCAATCTACATCCTCTCGCAGATCTGGCAGACCTTTGGCTACAGTGCCATCATCTACATGTCCTCCCTGGCGGCGGTGCCCCAGGAGCTGTACGAATCTGCCAGTGTGGACGGAGCCTCCCGGTTCCGCCAGATGATTACAATCAGCCTGCCCTCCATCATGCCCACCGTCATCATCATGCTGATTCTGGAAAGCGGCAAGCCCGTGGCCACCATCGGCGAGGGCGACAGCGTGA
>CAYYGF010000171.1:0-2887 GCA_964471315.1 uncultured Oscillospiraceae bacterium
TGGCGGCACCCTGTGCGGTTGCTTACTTGCTTTTCCCTGCCTTTCCTTCCGTCTGATCCGCTTCGCGCTGAGCCAGCCACTCCCGGAACTCCCGCTGACCTTCTTCGCTTTCGTAGTAGGCGAGGATGTCAAGCAGGATGCACCGGGCGATGTGCTCGATTTCGTGCTGCGGAATACCGGAATGCTCCATGAGCTTCTTCTTGCGGCCCAAGTTGGTTGTTCCCTCCAGTTCGATATGAAATTTTTTAGGTGCTGTTGTGGTTTTGCGGACGATCTTTGCTGGCGGCATGGCTCCCTTCTCAAGAAACGGAAAATGCAGGCGCTTGTCAAGCCTATGGCTTGATTGCGTCTGCATTTGTTTAACCGTATTATATCACATTGGGAGTGGGTGTCAATAGCGTAGGAAAAAGTGCATTGTCGGCAAAATTGCTTTCTCCCCATTTAGGCCCCGATTCTCAGCTTCCGAATATACCGATACCACCCCTTCCAAAATGGAGAGAAAAAGGAAGGGGTTTCCCCTGGTTGATTCTTCTCAGAGAAATGCTATAATTTTACAAATAAATGTGACCTTCCCGGCTGCAATGCTGTCTAATAGGGTGAAGGGCCCAAAACGAAAGGAAGTGTAACCGTGACAGACAAGCAAATCATCGATTTGTTCTGGAATCGAAACGAGGATGCCATTGCCGCAACGGATGCGGCTTATGGCAGGAAGCTGCGTAGCTTATCGGGCAGGATTCTGCAAAATCTGGAGGATGCGGAAGAGATCGTAAGCGATACCTACATGAAAACATGGGATTCCATACCGAAGGCGCGTCCTCAATATTTTTACGCGTACATCGCCGCAATCTGCCGCCATTTGTCCCTGAATCTGCTGAACTGGAATCAGGCGGCGAAACGCAAGGCAGAAATCGTTTCCATTACAGAAGAATTGGAGCAGTGTATTCCCGATCCCGGGCAGGAACGCTCCGCTGACAGCAAAGAAATCATCCGGGCATTGAATGGGTTTCTGGATACGCTGCCGAAGGACTCCAGACTCATTTTCATCCGCCGGTACTGGTATGCGGATTCCGTTGCCGCCATCGCCAGACGGTATGGCATGACAGAAAGCAAAGTGAAAATGCAGCTTCTGCGCACCCGGAATAAGCTGCAAAGCTATCTGGAAAAGGAGGGCATTCAAGTTTGAAAGGCCAAAAAGTTATGAAAGGGTTGAGCTTCATTAACCCCAAATTTATCCACGAAGGAGAGTTCGAGAGCATTGCTGCTCCCGCGAAGGCCACGCATTTCCATAGAAAACTGGTAGCGCTGATCCTTGCTGCCTGTCTGGTATTTGCACTGGCTGCGACAGCCTATGCCACCGGAGCCATCCAATCGCTGCTTGCAAAATTTGCACATGGATTTTACCTTGAAACACCGACGGACGAACTGCGTGAATCACGCCCGGACTATGCCCAATGGCTGGACGAGCAGTGGGAAACCCGTGCTGTTCTGGAAGAAATTGCCGGGAAAGCCCAGCAGGTCAACGAAAAAAAGAACCCGGAGGGGCTTGCCGATGCCAGCATTACCTTGTTGGAATCTTACTATGACGGTGTGAAATTCTCCATGGCTTGTCAGTTTGACGAACCGCTGCGGCCGGTGACATTTGATGTGGATAAAGACGATCCACTGTTTGCGGATCTCCAGGAACTCCAAGACGGATATTGGGCTCAAGCGGCAGACTGGCCTAACTATGTACCTCGGGAAGAGGATCAGCAGTTGATCCGGCAGAAGTTGGAAAAGGATGGCTGCGTTGGATTTACGACCTATGATTTCTTCGTTTCCGATCATGTTCTTGTGAACGGGGAAGATCCGGGATTTTCTCACACAGATCCCAATGACAATGACGGCATTTTTTATGTCGATCCATTTTATACCAGTGTCTTTGGCTCTGAACTGTCGGAAACCTGCCAAAACCTTAAGGAGCTGGAGGTCACCTTCACAGTGCGCTGCTGTTTGATGCACTACTGGCTGGAAGGAGATGTGCTCAGGTGGATGAATGGTGAGCGTATCGATTATCCTGTAAGCTTCACCCTGGAAAACATCAATCACTAAATCCTTCAACCGGGCAGCGGGGATTCACCTGCTGCCCGGTTGATTCTTCTCAGAGAAATGCGATGAAAACGAAATGTTTTTATCGGATGTGAGGGTCTTTCACTCCGGCATAACGCCATATGTCCGCTCTGCATGGGCGGATGTTTTTTGTAGAAAAGCACTTTTTCCGTTTTAACGTGTTGACAACCGACAAATTCGGAATTATACTATACAGCAACTTCTTACTTTTACCGGAGGAAACCGACGCAATGGTTATTAAATGGGATGTTACCATTCCAAAGCTGTCCGGCGACCAGCCCCGCCGGGCTTATATTTATTTGCCCGACTCCTATGAGGCGGAGCCGGAACGGCGCTATCCCGTCATGTATATGTTCGACGGGCACAATGTTTTCTTTGACGAGGATGCCACCTTTGGCAAATCCTGGGGCATGAACAAATTTCTCCAGGAAACCGGCAAGCAGCTGATCGTCGTGGGTGTGGAATGCAACCACGAGGGCAACCGCCGTCTGGTGGAATACGCCCCCATGACCTATACCAATTCCGAACACGGCCATATCAAGGGCAAGGGCAGCGTAATGATGAACTGGATGGTGAATCAGCTGAAGCCCTATGTAGACGAAAACTACCGCACCCTGCCCGACCGGAAAAACACCATTCTGGCCGGCTCCTCCATGGGCGGCCTAATCGCCCTGTACGGCGTGTGCGTGTACAACCATATCTTCCAGCGGGGCGCCTGCCTGTCCCCCAGCCTGTGGGTGGCTCCCGGCAAGGTGCTGGAAATGGTAGCCCGGGCCCATAT
>CAYYGF010000171.1:2897-4171 GCA_964471315.1 uncultured Oscillospiraceae bacterium
ATCTATATGGACTACGGTGAGCTGGAAATGTTCAACCACGCCGCCACTCAGGAGTCCATGATCTCTACGGCCCACCTGCTGCTGACCAAACGAGTGAACCTGGCTTTCCGCATCGTCCCCGGCGGCAACCACTCCGAAGCCAGCTGGGAAAAGCAGATCCCCATTTTCATGGACTGTCTGGGACTTTAAGGGTGCAATCAGCGCAAATCAATTCGTCAAAACTTTTTAGGAGAGAGATAGAATGGAAATTCGCTATGAAAAACATTGGAGCGGCTATTTAAACCGGGAAATGGAGTTCAAAATCTACGGCAGCTGCGGCAAGCCGGTTTTGTTCATCCCCTGCCAGGCGGGCCGGTTCTGGGATTTTGAGTCCTTCCATATGGTGGACTACTGGGCTCCCTGGATCGAGTCCGGCAAGTGCATGGTATTCGCCATCGACACCATCGACAACGAGGCCTGGGCCGCCATCGGCGCGGACAACCGCTGGCGCATCGAGAACCACGAGAAGTGGTACAACTATGTGGTCAACGAGATGGTTCCCACTATCAAGCACATCGCCGGTCTTGCCAACGGCTAAGATCAGGGCATTCTGACCTTCGGCGCTTCCATGGGCGCCATGCACGCGGCGAACCTGTACTACCGCCGCCCCGACCTGTTCGACAGCTGCTTCGCCATCTCCGGCCTGTACGACAACCGGGAATTCTTCGGCGACTACTGCGACGAGCTGGTCTATGCCAACTGCCCCTGCCTGTATCTGGAGAACATGCCCGATGACCACTTCTACAAGGGCATTTATAACAGCCAGAAGAGCTTGATCGTCTGCGGTCAGGGTGCCTGGGAGGAGCCGCTGCTGGCCTCCACCCGCTGGCTGGATGAGGTGTGCTGCCGCAAGGGCATCCACACCCGGTTTGAATACTGGGGCCTGGATGTGAACCACGACTGGCCCTGGTGGTACAAGATGGTGCAGACCTACCTGCCCTGGTTCCTTGGATAAGATATACGATAAAAGGAGTGTAGAAAAATGAAAAACTTCGTATTTATTTCCCCCAACTTCCCCATGACCTATTGGAAATTCTGCCGGGAGCTGAAAAACAACGGCATGCGGGTTCTGGGTATCGGTGACTGCCCCTACAATGAGCTGCTCCAGGAGCTGCGGGATTCCCTGCACGAATACTATAAGGTCAGCTCCCTGGAAAACAACGACGAGGTGTTCAAGGCTGTGGCCTTCTTCACCTTCAAGTACGGCAAGATCGACTGGCTGGAGAGCAACAACG
>CAYYGF010000172.1:0-4148 GCA_964471315.1 uncultured Oscillospiraceae bacterium
CCCTTCACCATTGTGATGCCGCCCCCAAACGTCACCGGTCAGCTGCACATGGGCCACGCCATGGACGCGACGCTGCAGGATAGCTTGATCCGCTTTAAGCGGATGCAGGGCTACAACGCCCTGTGGCTCCCCGGTGTTGACCATGCTGGCATTGCCACCCAGATCAAGGTGGAGGAGGAGCTGCGTAAGGAGGGCTTGACCCGCTATGACCTGGGCCGGGAGAAGTTCCTGGAGCGGGTGTGGGACTGGAAGCACAAATACGGCAACCGTATTGTGGAGCAGCAGAAGAAGTTGGGCGCGTCCTGCGACTGGGATCGGGCCAGATTCACCATGGACGAGGGCTGTTCCAAGGCTGTCCGGGAGGTTTTCGTCTCCCTGTATGAAAAGGGCCTGATCTACAAGGGCAGCCGGATCATCAACTGGTGTCCCCACTGCGTCACCGCGCTGTCTGACGCGGAGGTGGAGTATGTGGACAAGCCCGGTCACCTGTGGCACATCCGCTACCCCCTGGCCGACGGCACCGGGGAAGTGGTGGTTGCCACCACCCGTCCCGAGACCATGCTGGGCGATACCGGCGTCTGCGTCAACCCCAATGACGAGCGCTACAAGGACATCGTGGGCAAGAAGGTCATTCTGCCTCTGATGAACAAGGAAATCCCTGTGGTGGCCGACGACTACGCGGAGATGGAGTTCGGCACGGGCTGCGTGAAGATGACCCCCGCCCACGATCCCAACGACTTTGAGGTTGGCCTGCGGCACAATCTGGAGATCATCCGGGTGCTGGACGACAACGGCAAGGTCAACGAACTGGGCGGCAAGTATGAGGGAATGGATCGCTACGATGCCCGGAAGGCCATTGTGGCCGACCTGGAGGAGCAGGGGTACCTGGTGAAGGTGGAGGACTACAGCCACAACGTGGGCACCTGCTACCGCTGCCACCGGGATGTGGAGCCCATCATTTCCGCCCAGTGGTTCGTGAAGATGAAGCCCCTGGCGGAGGAAGCCATCCGGGTGGTCAAGGAGGGCGAAACCAAGTTCGTCCCAGAGCGCTTCAGCAAGACTTATCTGAACTGGATGGAAAATGTCCGGGATTGGTGTATCTCCCGCCAGCTGTGGTGGGGCCATCAGATTCCGGCCTGGACCTGCGCTGACTGCGGCCACATCACCGTCTCCCGGGAGGATGCCTGCAAGTGTGAAAAATGCGGCAGCGCCAACATTGAGCGGGATCCCGATGTGTTGGATACCTGGTTCTCCTCCGCCCTGTGGCCCTTCGAGACCCTGGGTTGGCCGGAGAAAACCGAGGATCTGGATTACTTCTATCCCACTGACGTGCTGGTGACGGGCTATGACATCATCTTCTTCTGGGTGGCCAGAATGATTTTCTCCGGCTGTGAGCACACCGGCAAGACGCCCTTCCATACCGTGCTGATCCACGGCCTGGTTCGGGATAACCAGGGCCGGAAAATGTCCAAGTCCCTGGGCAACGGCATTGACCCCCTGGAAATGATTGACAAGTACGGCTGTGATGCCCTGCGGATGAATCTGATTACCGGTAATTCTCCCGGAAACGATACCCGCTTCTTCACCGAAAAGTGTGAAGCCATGCGAAACTTCGCCAACAAACTGTGGAACGCTTCCCGGTATGTTCTGATGAACCTGGGTGAGGATGCCAGAAATGCGCTGCCCGCGTTGAGCAGCCTGGAAATCGCCGACAAGTGGGTGCTGTCCAAGCTGAACACCTTGATCGCCGAGGTGACGGACAACCTGGAAAAGTACGAGCTTGGCGTGGCGGTGCAGAAGGTTTACGACTTCATCTGGGATACCTACTGCGACTGGTACATTGAGCTGACCAAGGCACGGCTGTATTCCGAGGACGCCGGCCGGAAACAGACTGCCCTCCAGGTGCTTGTTTATGTGCTGGATCAGGTGCTGCGGCTGCTGCATCCGTTTATGCCCTTCATCACCGAGGAGATCTGGCAGAGCCTGCCCCACGACGGGGAGGCGCTAATCGTTGCCCAGTGGCCCCAATTCCGGGAGGAGCTGTCCTTCCAGGCGGAGGAGAGCCACATGGAGTCCGTGATGGCCGCCATCCGTGCCATCCGTGCCCGCCGTACCGAGATGAACGTTCCCCCCAGCAAGAAGGCGGCCCTGTATATCCAGACCTCCAAGCCCCAGGTGTTTGCCGAGGGCGAGGGCTTCATTCAGCGGCTGGCTTACGCCGACAGCGTGACTATGCTGGACAAGGAGCCGGATAATCTGGACGGCATGGTAACCTGCGCCACCGCCGACGCCAAGCTGTATATCCCCATGGGACAGCTGGTGGATGTGGCCAAGGAGCTGGAGCGCATTGGCAAGGAGCTGGAAAAGGCCCGGAAGAACCTAGCAAGTCTGGAAGCCAAGCTCAGCAATGAGAAATTCATCTCCCGCGCCCCCGAGGCGGTGGTCAACGCCGAGCGGGAAAAGGCACAGAAGGCCCGGGACCTGATCGCAAGTCTCGAGCAGAGCGAAGCGGCCATGAAAAAGCTGTAATGCATTTTGCCCCGCAGGAAAAATCCTGCGGGGTTTCTTGTTTTGGAAAGTCTCCGGAAAACGGAGACTTTTTTTGCTTGTCCCGGATTGCGACAGGAAAAGCAAATCGGGTTTATTATACTGGTTGCAGCAAAAACAAAGGAGGAGCGCTTATGCATTTTACTAGCTTTTTGGAGGAAGGACGGCTGACCGTAGCGTTAACCGGTGAAATTGACCATCATTGCGCCAAGGCTTATATTCAAGCCATTGCTGCCAAAATCGAAGCCTATATGCCCCAAATCTGCGTCTTGGATTTTCAAGAGGTTTCCTTTGTGGATTCCTCCGGCATTGCCGTGGTGATCAACGCTCTGCGGTGTATGACCCAGATCGAGGGACAATTGCTGCTGACCGGCATTGCCCCTCAGCCCATGCGGGTATTTCGGGCATCGGGAATTGACAAATTGGTGCAGATCAAGGAGGCCGTATCATGAAATTTGATAACTATATGATTCTGGAATTTCCCAGCAAATCTTGCAATGAAGCCTTTGCCCGGTCCGCTGTGGCCTGCTTTGCCGCCCAAATGGATCCAACGCTGGAGGAGCTGGGGGACATCCGCACAGCGGTGTCGGAGGCGGTGACCAACTGCATCGTCCATGCCTACCCGGAAAGCTTGGGCAATATCACCCTGCGATGCCGGATCCTCAAGGACAATGTGCTGGATATCGTGGTAAAGGACAAGGGGGTCGGCATTGCGGACATTGAGCAGGCCCGGCGTCCCAGCTATACCACCGGCGGGGCGGAGCGAAGCGGAATGGGCTTTACCATTATGGAGAGCTTTATGACCAACCTGGAAATCCTGTCCAAGCCGGGAAAAGGAACCACCGTACATATGCGCCGTAAGCTGCTGAGGCGGCAATGAGCACCCTGGAGGAATTGATCGCTCGCTCTCAGGCGGGAGATCGGGAGGCAACGGAACAGCTGGTGGAGGAGAATACCGGCCTTGTCTGGGCGGTGGTTCGGCGGTTTCTTGGCAGGGGCGCGGAGCCGGATGATCTGTACCAGCTGGGATGCCTGGGCTTTTTAAAGGCGGTGGAAGGGTTTGATCTGGAATACGGAACCCAGTTTTCCACCTATGCGGTACCGAAAATCGCGGGGGAGATCCGCCGCTTTCTCCGGGATGACGGGGCGGTCAAGGTATCCCGGAGCTTAAAGGAGCAGGCGGCATCCATCAAAGCCACCCGAAGCCGTCTGACCGCGGCTTTGGGCCGGGAGCCGACGATTCTGGAGATTTCCCGGCAGACCGGCTTTACACCAGAGGAAATCGCCCTGGCGGAGACTGCCACAGCCGCCACCGAATCCATCCAGAAACAGACCGGGGAGGAGGGCTTTTCCCTGGAAAACATCCTCACCGATACGGAATCCGAGGAGCGGATGGTGGAAAAAATCGCCCTGCGCCAGGCCATTGAAGCACTGCCGGATCGGGAAAAAACCGTTATCCAGCTGCGCTATTTCCACGGTCTGACCCAGCAGCGGGTGGCAAAGGTGATGGCGGTCAGCCAGGTGCAGGTGTCCCGGATTGAGAAAAAAGCTCTGGAAAAGCTGCGGGAGCTGATGGCATAGCAATATTTTCGCTCTTTACC
>CAYYGF010000173.1:0-4138 GCA_964471315.1 uncultured Oscillospiraceae bacterium
GCACCAGCCAGCGCTTTTCCCCACAGGGATGGGGCTTTTTCATCACCAGAATGTCATTTAATCGGATGTCCATATGTCCTCCCTGTACCATCCTAGCCAGTAGGGCGGCTTGCCCTCAAGCCGCCGAACAAAACCGATCCGTCTTTGCGGCGGGCTGAGGGCAGCCCGCCCTACGCATTGCTCTTGATCTTGTCCCAATACTGCTTCGCCGCCTGCTCGATCCTATTGGGGCCGTACGCATAATAGTGGGTGCCCACCAGCTCGTCGGGCAGGTATTGCTGCTTGATCCAATGGTTGGGATAATCATGGGGGTACAGGTAGCCCTGTTCCCGCTCCATGGTGTAGCTGTCGGCGTGGACGTTCTGCAAATGCCTGGGAAACGCCCCGGTTTTTCCCTTGCGCACATCCTCCAGGGCCGCGTCCAGGGCGATGTGGCCGGAATTGGACTTTGGGCTGGTCGCCATCAGCACCGCCGCGTCTCCCAGGGGAATCCGGGCCTCCGGCATTCCCAGCTTCAGAGCCATGTCCACACAGGCATTCACAATGGGGATGATCTGCGGGTAGGCAAGGCCCACATCCTCGGCGGCAATCACCATCAGCCGGCGGCAGGCGGATTGCATCTGTCCTGCCTCCAGGAGTCTTGCCAGATAGTGGCAGGCGGCGTCCGGGTCGGAACCCCGGATGGACTTTTGCAGTGCGGATAGCAGATCATAGTGGTTGTCCCCGTCCCGATCTGCCCGGAGGGCACTTTTCTGGGTCACTGCCTTGGCGTCTGCCAGTGTGAGGGGCAGGATCTCCCCCTGGGGCTGACCGGCGGAGAACAGCACCTCCACCGCGTTCATAGCCTTGCGCAGATCGCCGCCGCAGCTGGACGCGATGTATTCCAGCGCCCCGTCCTCCGGCTGGGCCATCAAAGCGGTACGCTGCTCCATGTAAGCAACCGCCCGGCGCACCGCCTTCAGCGCGGCAGCGGCAGAAATCTGCTTGAACTCAAACACCGTGGAGCGGCTAAGGATGGCGTTGAACACGTAGAAATAGGGATTCTCCGTGGTGGAGGCGATGAGGGTGATCTTACCGTTTTCAATGTGCTCCAGCAAGGACTGCTGCTGCTTTTTGTTGAAGGACTGGATCTCATCCAGGTACAGCAGCACCCCGTTGGGAGCCAGAAAGGTATCCAGCTGGGCCACGATTTCCTTGATATCCGCCGTGGAGGCGGTGGTGGCATTGAGCTTATACAGCGTCCGGTTGGTTTGCTGGGCAATGATGTTGGCAACGGTGGTTTTTCCCGTGCCGCTGGGGCCGTAAAACACCATGTTGGGGATATTCCCGGAGTCGATCAAGCGGCGAAGTATCGCCCCCTCCCCCAGAATATGCTCCTGTCCGTACACCTCGTCCAGGGTGGTGGGCCGCAGCAGATCGGCCAATGGCTGATACATGAGCAGCCCTCCCTTAAAATCGACTGGAAATTGTCATGTTAATATCTGATAAAACCATTTGGTTTTATCAGATAGACACCGCCTAACGGCGTTGTCGATAATGATTTTCGAGATAGAAAATCATAGAATCCCGTCTCATTCGGATCTTCCTATTCAAAACTTCCATTCTGACGAATGAAAGTTTTGAATGGAATGTCCGTATCAATTGGCTAAAACGTTGCCACATCCGGGTCGGCGGGCTGGACGTCTTTGACGACCTCCAGCGCCGTGAGCACAGGGCCGGTTTCCCCCTTGTACAGCGGATGCTTTTCCGCGCTGATCTTTGCCGTGAGCATCACCCAGGAGCGGGGCTCCAGGGTGCTTGCCTTTTCATACCGGCAGGGAATGCCGCAGAACTGGATATCCTCCACGCAGCAGGTCATGACAAACCGGCCAGGCGCGAACATGCCGTTCTTATCCCGGCGGAGCATAGCCACCTGGGCCTTGAAACGGACGGTTTTCCCGTCATATTTCTGAGGCTCCTCCGACACATCCCGGTACCACAGAGCAAAGTCCTCGTCCTTCACCTCCACCACCGAAGCGTTGATGTCAAAGGGCAGCGGATCCTCGATCTCGTCGAACTGGGTGGTGCCGTCGGTGTAATCATACAGAATGTCGATCCGGCGGGAGGCCACCCGGGCCAGCTTGTGAAATGGCATCACATCCGTGCCCTTTTCCAGCCGGTTGAACACCACCATCTGGGCGCCCACCAGCTTGTCCATCACCAGGTTGCGCATATTGGCGTTATAGGCCATGATGGTGGTGGAGTCGGCAAACATGACCTCCTGGGCAACTACCCAGTTCTCCGGAAAGCGCATGTACAGGTCTCCCACCTGCTGCATGCCGTTCAATTCGGCAACCACCCGCTCGGCCTTGTACTTCTTTTGCAAGGTCTGGAGTTGCTTGGTGGTGACGGTCTGCTGATCCAGAACCTCGATATACACGTTCTGGTGGGGGTAGGTGGAGATGTCGTACTCCTCCTCCCCTTCCTCAAAAATCAACAGCAGTGTCCGCTCACCGGCGTTGAACCGGGGATCCTCCAGGGTTTCCTGGATAAATTTCGTCTTGCCGGAATCCAGAAATCCGGTAAAGGCATAAACAGGAATCTGCTGCATGGCTTACACCCCAAACAGAGCTGCCACGCCTGCTTCGTCCAGATTGGAGCCAATGACGCAGAGCTTGCCGGTGATATCGGCGGAGCCGTTGCGGACATTGGTCTCCTCGGGCACATAGTCAAAGTGGATCCAGCTGCCGTCAGCAGCGGGCAGGATGCCCTTCGCCCGGAGGATCATGCCGTACTTGCCGGTATCCAGCTCCTTCAGAGCGGCCTCTACAGCAGCCTTATCAAACTTCTTGGCTGTCTCCACACCCCAGGAAGTAAACACCTCGTCGGCGTGGTGGTGATGATGGTGATGGTGCTCGTGCTCCCCGTCCTCATCGTGATGGTGATGGCAGCAGTGGTGATCGTGGTCATCATCCTCATCGTGGTGATGGTGGTGGCAGTGCTCGTCGTGGTCATCGTCCTCATCGTGGTGATGGTGGTGACAGTGCTCGTCATGGTCATCATCCTCGTCGTGGTGATGGTGGTGGCAGTGCTCGTCGTGATCATCGTCCTCATCGTGGTGATGGTGACAGCAGCAGTGCTCGTCGTGCTCCTCCTCTTCCTCCAGGCGCTCCATCTCCATCCGTGCCAGTTCCGCCGCTAGGGTAGCCTTGCCTTCCATGGCCTCCAGCAACTGTTCGCCGGTCAGTTCGCCCCAAGGGGTGGTGACGATGGTCGCCACGGCATTGTGCTGGCGCAGCATGGCCACAGCGGTATCCAGCTTGGCCTGGGGAATGGAATCGGTACGGGACAGAATGATGGTAGAAGCAGTCTCGATCTGGTTGTTGTAGAACTCGCCAAAGTTCTTCATATAGACCTTCACCTTACCGGCATCCACAACCGCCACGGTATAGCCCAGGGTGACATTCTCATTCGTTACTTTGTTCACCGCGCCGATGACATCGGACAGCTTGCCCACGCCGGAAGGCTCAATCAGGATCCGGTCGGGATCATACTGCTCGATGACCTGCTTCAGCGCCTTGCCAAAGTCACCCACCAGGGAGCAGCAGATGCAGCCGGAATTCATCTCGGTGATATTGATGCCCGCGTCCTGGAGGAAACCGCCGTCGATACCGATTTCACCGAACTCGTTTTCGATCAGAACCAGCTTCTGGCCCTTGTAGGCCTGGGAAATCATCTTCTTGATAAGGGTGGTCTTGCCAGCCCCCAGGAATCCGGAATAAATGTCGATTTTTGTCATAGAAAACACCTTCTGTTAAAAATTCTCTAAAGAGTATTATACCACCATCTGTCAACTGTTACAAGGAAATTTTTAAGGCAACGCCACATAATGGGTCAAAAGATCCGCCGAAGCACGCTGTCCCCATTATGCGGCGCTGCCTTAACGGAAAAGAAAAGGAACCGCGAAAACCGTCCCAAGCTATCTTCGCAGTTCCCTTTTCATTTTTACATCACACGGGCGTATTGCCAGGTATTGAAGACGCTGATGCCGATGATCACCGCCATTAGGCAGAGGAACAGCTTGTCCACCGCCTTGTTGTCCATTTTTTTATTGAGCGCCCGTCCCGCAATGCCGCCGCCAATGCCACCCGCCACCATC
>CAYYGF010000174.1:0-4090 GCA_964471315.1 uncultured Oscillospiraceae bacterium
GTGAAGAAGGGCGGCGTGATGGCCTCCAACCATGTGGGCGGCCTGTCCGGCGCGTTTATCCCCGTGTCCGAGGACGAGGGCATGATCGCCGCTGCCGAGTCCGGCACCCTGGTGCTGGATAAGCTGGAAGCCATGACCTGTGTCTGCTCTGTGGGCCTGGATATGATCGCTGTGCCTGGGGATACCAGCGCGGCTACCATTTCCGCCATCATTGCCGACGAAGCCGCCATCGGCATGGTCAATTCCAAAACCACCGCTGTTCGGATTATCCCCGCTCCCGGCAAGGATGTGGGCGGCCGGGTGGAAATGGGGGGCTTGCTTGGCAGCGCCCCGGTGATGCCGGTGCACGACAAGTCCAGCGAAGCCTTCGTAGCCCGGGGCGGCCGCATCCCTGCGCCGCTGCAAAGCCTAAAGAACTGATCCTGCAAGGAGGGGCATTGCTCCTCCTTGTTTCGTTTCAGTTTAGATTCCGGTGTTAACATGTAAATGAGGTGATTGACCGTGTTTCAGATTCTGGTGGTGGATGATGATCGAAATACCCGCATGCTGCTGAAAGCGGTGCTGGAGGCGGAGAATTATTCCGTACTGACGGCGTCAGATGGTGTGGAGGCCCTGCAGGTTCTGGATGAAAACCACGTTGATCTGGTGGTGTTGGATGTCATGATGCCCAATATGGACGGCTATGCGTTTACAAAGACGCTCCGAGAGGGAAATGACAACCTGCCGATTTTGATGATCTCGGCCCGGCAGCTCCCAGCGGACAAGAAAAAAGGATTCCTGGTGGGAACCGACGATTATATGACCAAGCCCATCGACGAGGAGGAAATGCTCCTGCGGATTCGGGCGCTGCTTCGCCGGGCCAGAATTGCAAGCGAACACAAGATCGTCCTGGGAGATGTGGTGCTGGACTATGATTCCCTCACGGTAACCCGGAAAGGGGAGATCCAGGAGCTGCCCCAGAAGGAATTTCTGCTGCTGTATAAGCTGCTGTCCTATCCGGGAAAAATCTTTACCCGCATCCAGCTGATGGACGAGATTTGGGGTACAGACAGTGAAACCGGCTGGGAAACGGTAACGGTTCACATCGGACGGCTGCGGCGGCGGTTTGAGGGCTGGCCGGAATTTGAGATCGTTTCTGTCCGGGGACTGGGTTACAAGGCGGTGAAAAAGGTATGAATCCCGAAAAGAAATCCAGTCATGTCGGTCTGCTGCCCCTGTTCACGCTGGTGATGTTTCTGGCTCTGGCGCTGAATGCGGCGGTTTCCGCTCTATTCGTTTTTTTGCTGATCCGGGGCGGCATTCTTTCCGTTTCCGGGGAGTTTTCCCATGTGGCCTGGCGGCTGATTCTGATCCATGTGGTGGTCAGCCTGCCCATCGGCTTACTGATCTCCTTCGCGGCGGTGACCGTTTTGCTGCGGCCTGTGCGCAATCTGATCGACAGTATGGATCGGCTGGCTTCCGGAGACTTCAAGACCCGGGTCAGCGTGGGATCCGTGATGCGCCGGTATTCCACTTTTGTAGCGGCGGCGGAGAGCTTTAACAAAATGGCGGAGCAACTGGAAAATACGGAGCTGCTGCGCTCGGATTTTATCAACAATTTTTCCCACGAATTCAAAACCCCCATCGTCTCCATTTCCGGCTTTGCCAAGCTGCTGCTCCGGGGAAATCTGCCTGCAGAACAGCAGAAAGAGTACCTGCGGATCATTGAGGAAGAATCCAGGCGCTTAAGCTACATGGCCACCAACGTTCTGAACCTGACCAAGGTGGAGAATCAGACGATTTTGACAGATATCAGCGAATACAACCTGTCAGAACAGCTTCGTTCCTGTATTTTGCTGCTGGAGCGGGATTGGGAGCGCAAGGATCTGGAGCTGCAATTGGACTTTGGGGAGTATGCCGTCCGCGCCAACGAGGAGCTGCTGAAGCAGGTGTGGATCAACCTGCTGGACAATGCCATCAAGTTCGCCCCGGTGGGCCATACGGTCCGGGTGGGGATCGGCCGGACGGCGGCGGGCCTGGGCGTAGTCATCATGAATACAGGCAGCCAGATCCCGGCGGACAAACAGGATAAGATCTTCAATAAATTCTACCAGGCGGACGAATCCCATGTGACCAAGGGCAACGGCGTAGGCCTGGCCATTGTCAAGCGGATCGTGGAGCTGCACGGCGGAACGGTGAAGGTCAGCAGCGAAAACGAAGTTACCACTTTCACGGTAGAACTGCCCCAGGGAAGCTGACAGACGCGAAATCCATACAAAAAAGCATGCCATCGCGACCAGTCCGCAGACTGGTTTGCGATGACATGCTTTTCATGCTTAATAGAACAGCAGATCCGAATAAGTGGGGTAGGGCCAGTAGGATTTGTCGGTGAGGGATTCCAGAATATCCGCCTCCCGGCGCAGGTCTGCCATGGCGGGGATGACCACATCGTGGTAGTAGTCCGCCGCAGCGGCTGGCTCCTTGGGAACGGCTTCCAGGGAGAAGCGCAGGGTCTCCACATGGTCATACAGAGCATCTTCTGCGGCGGTGAGCCGGGCGGCCAGGGCGGTTTCCGCCTTGGCGCTGAGATTCAACTCCTTCTTAGCGGCGACACTGTCGCAGAGGCTGCGGCTGTAGGCGATGGCGGCGGGCAGAATCTGATGCAGAGCCATGTCCATCATGGTTCTGGCCTCAATGCCGATGATTTTGTTGTAGGCCTCCAGATGGATGGTATACCTGGCCCGGAATTCGGTTTCGGTAAAAATTCCCCGACGGGTCACCAGGTCGATGTTTTTGGGGGAAATATAGGTGGGCAGCGCCTTGGCGGTAGAGGAGAGGTTGCTTAAGCCCCGCCTGGCGGCTTCTTCCTTCCATTCCTCGCTGTAGCCGTTGCCGCTGAAAATGATCCTCTGGTGATCCGTCAGAGCCTGACAGACCAGCTTTTGCAGGGTGGCATCAAAATCGGCGGCGTTTTCCAGCACATCGGCGAATTTTCCCAGCTCCTCCGCCATGATGGTGTTCAAGGCGATGTTGGGCCCGGCGATGGACTGGGAGGAGCCCAGCATCCGCAGCTCAAACTTGTTGCCGGTGAAGGCCAGGGGGCTGGTGCGGTTGCGGTCGGTGGTGTCCCTGGGAATGGAGGGGAGCACATCCACGCCGATGCGGAGCATGCTCTTTTCCGGCTCAGTGTAGTTGGTGCCGTGGATGATGGAGTCGATGATGGCGGTGAGCTCGTCGCCCAGGTAGATGGAGACAATGGCGGGCGGGGCTTCGCTGGCTCCCAGGCGGTGATCGTTGCCCGCGGTAGCCACGGTGCAGCGCAGGAAATCCTGGTATTCGTCCACACCGGCGATGAAGGCTGCCAGGAACACCAGGAACCGGGCGTTTTGGCTGGGAGTTTTGCCGGGGCTGAACAGGTTTTTACCGGTATCCGTGGATAGTGACCAGTTGTTGTGCTTGCCGGAGCCGTTGACCCCGGCAAAGGGTTTCTCGTGGAGCAGGCACACCAGGTTGTGCTTGGCGGCGCACTTTTTCATGATCTCCATAATCAGCTGGTTGTCATCGCAGGCAGTATTGGCATCGGTGTAGATGGGTGCCAGCTCGTGCTGGCAGGGAGCGCCCTCGTTGTGCTTGGTTTTGCTGAGAATTCCCAGACGCCAAAGCTGCTCATCCAGATCCTTCATGAAGGAGGATACCCGGGTGCGGATGGTGCCGAAGTAGTGGTCGTCCAACTCCTGTCCCTTGGGGGGCTGGGCGCCGAACAGGGTACGGCCGGTTAAACGCAGATCCTCCCGCTGGGCATACAGGTCTTTCGGCAGCAGGAAATATTCCTGCTCCGCTCCTACGGAGGCAGTGACCCGCTGGGTATCCTTGTCGCCGAACAGCCGAAGAATCCGAACGGCCTCCCGGCTGACCTCGTCCATGGAGCGCAGAAGGGGCGTCTTTTTGTCCAGGGATTCTCCTGTGTAGGAGAAGAAGCAGGTGGGAATATACAAGCTGCCATCCTTGACAAAAGCGCAGGAGGTGGGATCCCAGGCGGTGTAGCCCCGGGCCTCGAAGGTGGCCCGCAGGCCGCCGGAGGGGAAGGAGCTGGCGTCCGGCTCGCCCCGCA
>CAYYGF010000175.1:0-4089 GCA_964471315.1 uncultured Oscillospiraceae bacterium
GGTCAGTTCCTTGTAATTTGCTACCCTGTTGGGAAGATAATCACCCTCCACCTGGCCCAGGGCGGCAAGCCGCTGGTCAATGGCGGCGATTTTGCTGTCAAAGAGCTTATCATGGAGTGCCTGCTTCGCTGCCACTTCATCGGGATTCTCAGCGGCATAGACAGGATCTTGCTGCCGGAAAAATTCATCCAGATCAAAGGCAAGATCCTTTGCCCATTCGCTCCGCTTTTCGTCGGTCAGCTCTGTTTCAAAGCTCATAACCCGGTATTCCTCCGGGATATCCTCCCGGTCGCCATTGTAGAACTCTACGAACCGGCTGCCGCTGTCCCGGACATAGCCAAAGTCGGTATATTCGCCGCCTTCGCTGATGCGTACATCCCGGCCATAGGCTTCATAGTCGATATAGCCTCTCAGATAGTCCGGGATTTGGAGAACATCTACTTCCTCCAGGTAATACCGTCCCAGGTCATCGTCGTCATCGATATCGGAATAAACCTCATAGCAGTCTAAGTTTTCTGTCAGGTTGATAAGATCCTGAATGCTGCTGGTATGGTCGCCAACAGTTACTGCAGCACAGAATTTATCATAATCATACTGCATCATATCATCCAGCTTGGATGCAAGGTAGTTCAGCTCGTCAATGTTGGAATATTCGCCCAGCTTATC
Source organism: uncultured Oscillospiraceae bacterium (assembly GCA_964471315.1). GTDB lineage: Bacteria > Bacillota > Clostridia > Oscillospirales > Oscillospiraceae > Faecousia. The sequence goes on from CAYYGF010000175.1 coordinate 667, forward strand.
ATAGAGGCCGTCTACATAGCAGTCGTAGTCGGTAATGAACCATTCTTCATATACATATCCGAAATCGTTCTTTTCGCCGATCCCGATACGCTTAAAGACTTCCTGCATTTCTTCCAGGGTGGTGGGAAATTTGACCCATTCGCCCACAAGCTCACCCTCGTTGTATTTGCCAAGGTTGGTAATGAAGGCAGCAAAGGGATAATCCTTGTTATACTCAAAATTGGGCATGGGATACCCCCTTACAGTTCCTGCTCGGAACGCTTATGGTGTCGTTCCTGGAAAGACCGCTCCGAACATTCATTCTTTGCTGCTACCAGCTTATCCCGGATGGAAGGCTTCCGATGGATCTTGTCCTGGATCACCTGATCCCAGCACTGATCTCCCAGCTCCGGGGCATACTGGGGAACCTGGAACATTACACTGCGGTTGCCCACCTGGGCATAGACCTCTATGGTCTGGAACTGTTGGGCGTATTTTTCAATCATGTCCTCCGGCAAGGAAGTAAAGCAGCCGTCACCCAGGCCAGCAATGATGAAAGTGCCGGGAACCACATCATAGACCTGCCCGCGGCCATCATACAATGCCCGGTTCAATTCCAGACCCATGTTCCTACCTTGTCCGCTTCCGGCTTTTCCATCTGCACTATCTGCGTTGACAGATTGGCACCCGGAGAAATATTCCGAAATGCCGTTGGTTTCAGAGTAGAGCGGTAGCCCTCCGATGCTGCCGGGGTCAGGTAGAACACCGCTGCTGATAGGGATAGGCTCCAGATTGAACCACTCTTGTTCCGTTTGCGCAGAATCCCAGCTTCGGACAGGAATACATCCAGGTTTCGGGCATCTCTGTTCGTGCCCCAGTCGGAAGCAAGGGGCGTGGGAAACATCAGCCGCGAGGATAAAAGTTCGCTGGCGCTCATGCCACGCGCCGACGCCACAAGCCGGAAATACGAATGGGAGAACAGCGTATCCCGCTTTTGCCAGGTCAAAAATCGTTTTGTCGAGCCCCATATTGATGAAGCCAGCAACATTTTCCCCAAGCACGTAAGCGGGCCGCAGTTCGGTAATAACTCTGCACATTTCCGGCCATAGATGGCGGGCATCCTCAAATCCTTTTCGCTGTCCAGCAGAACTGAACGGTTGGCAAGGGAATCCGCCGGAAATGACTGTAACTGTTTCAAGTCCTGTTTTCTCAAAAAACGCCTCCTTCGTAAAGGTAGTGATATCCCGGAACCTGGGTACCTCCGGCCAGCGTTTTTCCAATACGGAGTATGGGAAGTCTGCCCACTCACATTGGCAAACGGTCTGGAAGCCCGCGGCCTCCGCCGCAAGATCCAGACCACCAATGCCGGAAAACAGGCTCACATCCCCTTGAACCGTTTTTACACCCTTTGGTTTGCCGTACTGGACATTGGTGAAGGTGATGGACACATCCTCATGATATGGCCGCTCCTTCGGTCTTACAAACATGGCCTGTACCATCTGCTCGATGACTACTTCCAGAGGCTGCCCGTGCCGCTCATACATGGCCAGCAGGAAGAAGGGCATCATTACCAGAATCATGCAGAGGGTGGCCGTACTGGAATCAACGGTATTTCGGAGCAAAAAGAAAAGCGGCACTCCTACAAGTACCGCTGCCCCAAAACAGATAAGCTGCCGGCGTGTCAGGCCGAACAGCACTTTGGATTTGACCTTGGTAAGGTCTTTGGGGATCGTTACATACGCAATAATTGTCACCTCCGGGGAAAAGAAAAACGCCTTCCCGTGTGGAAAGACGTTTTCAGAAGATTTAGTTGTGTTCCTTTAGTAACCGCTTGAAAAGACTGGGATAGTTGCTTGCACCGTGGGCAATATGATAGACGAAAACCGTTTCCGCGATCAGGCGGTACACGCAGATGTATTTTCCGGCGATCACATACCGATAGCCGCCGCCGCGTAGTTCCTTATCTCTGGGAATATGCCCGGACAGGGGAAACCGCTCCAAACGGGACAGGCTATCCAGAATCTCATTTGTGATTTTACGAGCGGATTCCGGCCCTACGAGATTCAGATGAATTTGCGCGATTTCCTCAAGCTCCCGCTGAGCGGGTTCCAATATGACCAGATCAGCCACGTTGATAGATCGCCTCCAGCCGCTTGCGGGACTCCCCCAACGTGTAGGTGGGCGCACCGGAGAGGCGGGCAGCTTCCGCAGCTTCCAGCTTGGCCCGGAGTTTCAGGGTTTCTTCCCGCTGCTCAAAGGCCTCGATGCTCATAACCACAAGATCGCCCTCACCGTTTTTCGTGATATAGATGGGTTCGGCTTCCTCGTGGGCAAGATCTGAGATCAGACCATAGTCATTGCGAAGCGCGGTGGATGACTTGATAATCATGTTTCAGCACCTCCTGTATTATTCTACGATAATTCTAGCAGAATTATTCGCAAAATGCAAGGGGTTAATGCGCACCGAACAGAGATTTTGACAGGCTTCCGGTTTTGAACAGTGCAAAGCACAGTAGCACCGTGTACCCCATGCAGGCCCAGATGGCGGTGCTCACATTTCCGCCAACGCCGATATTTTGTACCAGCACGGAATAGATGCCCACGCACACCATGATAAGGAACGCCTGGAAGCCCAGAGCGAACAGAGATTTCAGGTAGTTCTGCCCGGTGCTGCCCCATTCCCGGTTGGTCATGGTAGCTAGGGGGATCGGCCCAACGGAAACTGTCAGATACACCTCGATCATCCGCCCATAGACCACCAGCATGATGCAGATGGACAGGATATTCATGGTCAGCCCCACGAAAAGGGACTGAAACCATAGTCCGAACAATTCCCCGGTGGACAGGGCCTCTATCTGTCCGTCCAGATTGGCAATCACACTGCTGATATCCACAGAGGCATTTCCCACAATCACCCCGGCGCTCTGGTTGACAACGCCCTGGGCAACATCAAAGATGCCCATGACGATATTCCAGGTATTGGTCACGATCAGCACGGCACAGAAGGTCTTGAATATCCACTTGAAGAACATCCAGGTACCAATGTCGTGCAGATTATTCCGTTCTGTCACAAGCTGAATCAGCTCATAACACATAACAAAGGTCAGGATCACCCCGGCAATGGGTACGATCACCGTTTTGGACAGGTTCTGGATCATGGAAAAAACGCCGCTGTTCCAGCCTTGCGGCGTCTGTCCCACTTCACCGGCGATCTCGCCTACTTTGGCGTTCACCGAATCGAACATACCTGTCAGGTTTCCTTTGATCCCTTCCGCGAGCAGCCCGCGCAGCCACTCGTCCAGTTTGTCGAGTATGCCGCCCATAAGCGATTATCGCCCGCGGCTTAACCGAACAGGCCGCTGAGCTGGGGCACCAGGGTAATGCCGATCAGGGCAACACCGCCGCCAGCCATGAGCTGTTTCATCCCCAATTAGGTGTAAAAAC
>CAYYGF010000176.1:0-4083 GCA_964471315.1 uncultured Oscillospiraceae bacterium
GCTCACTACGAAGATAAAGGCGCAAATCCGAGTACGAATGTCATATCGATCAAAAAGGTCAATTTTCATTTCTTACCTCCCATAAGGGTATAGGCATCCCGTATTTTCCCCAGCACATCAGCCTTATCACTATACAGCAACAGCAGTTCGGAATCGAGGATATCAAATCCGGTCCCATACTCAGAGGCGCGTCGGAAACGAGCAAACCCATGGGTATCAACTCTGCAAAAATAAAGCCGATACTTTCCTGCAAACTCGGTGAATTGATCAGGGAAACAGCAGTTCAAGACAATGGTCTCCCCCTGAAGTCCATTGGAAAGTAACGCATGAGCATGGGTGTTATGGCCTGTTACAAAGCATATGCCATCATTTCTGAATGGAAACGACTTCAGGCAGACAAAATCCCCCTCATCGGCGCAACGTAGGAAGTGGGTGTGGAATACCCGCTTAAGATATTCCACACGTGCCGTAACTTCATTTTCTTTGCCCTTCCACAGGTAGTAGGTCATCAAACTGTCTCCCCGAGAGATTTCCCCAGGACATACTTCGGCGCTGCCACATTTGCACTGACATTGATATCTCCGGAAGTCGTGTAGGTGACCGAATGTCCGTAGTTCTTTTTCTTCAGCGTATCAGAACCACCATTGGTCGTTCCAGTATTGTCAGAGACATAATACTTGATATCCAGTCCGAACTCTTTATCCTTCTGTGCAAAAATTTTCTCTGCAATTTCGTACTTACCGTGATGTGGGAGCTGGATGTATGTGGCATTCTTCAAATTGGGTTCAACCATTGCGTATGAACTATCACCACACAGAAGCAGATATTTCCCATTGTCCATGGTAATCCTAGCCTGGAAGCAGATGGCATTATAAATGGTTTCTCCGTCAATCGTGTCGCCTTCACGGTTATCAAGAAATTGGGCAACAGCAGACAACGCGGCATTCCTCTCGGGGCCAACAATCTTGACCCCCATGCAAACAGTAGGAAGTGTCAGTGCATCCACCAAATCGACCTTACCGCTCAGGGAATAGATATTGTCATATTTCTCCTGAATTTTTCTGGTCAGCGAATCCTCGGTAACCCTCCCATCACCGATGAGCTTCAGTAGTTCCTTCTTGTACTTCAGCAGAAGCAGAGTATAAACCCGTGATATGACACCAGCCTCAATCAAATACGGGAGTCCATCGAAGTGGTCTGCGTCATTGTGGGAGAGTATAAACTCCGCCTGCGTATACCTTGCCTTTTTCATGTAGTCGAGAACACGTTCCGCATGCTCCTGGCATCCGCAGTCATAAATAACCAAAGAAGAGCCGGTATCAACCAGGATACAGTCACCGTTGTTTGCCGTCTTGTCAGCGTAGCCCTTATCGGACATGAAAATTACTGTCATAATAAATCTTTCTATCCAGATTTGTTAAATTCCAATAGTACAGAAGCCTGTTTTCTGTTTTATCCTCCAAAATTCACAAATTTTTCACAAAGATATTGACAACTGGATCCGAAATCGATATAATTCTCTTGTCTTTATACGAATATATGGTTTCTGTCAACAGGGAAGTGAACGGGTTACATAGGCTATCTGTCCATTTTTATAATACCATATTCTTCTAAAAAATGCAAGCCCTCGCTGTTTTGCGAGGGTTTTCTTTTTTGCCCATCAAATTACCTATTGATGAATCGTCATAATTCCAGACGGCCTGCACAGTCAAGACCACTGGCGAAGCCAGGGGTTTGCACTGACCCTATAGTGTCTTCACATCCATGCCGTTCTGCAAAGCCAGCGTGGCAAAGGTATGACGGAGGTCATGGAACCGCATGGACCATAATCCTATGTAATCCCATCTCCGAAATACTACTGTTTCCCGATGGGGCAGCCAGGACAGTCGCCACTTTACATGCCGTATTATTCCGATAATCCAAACAAGATTATTCCGATACCATTGATATTGTTCCGCAATGGTGGTATACTTTCTTTGGATTGGAGTGATGATCATGTATATGACCGTGAAGCAGGCTGCAGAAAAGTGGGATCTGTCTGACCGTCGGGTTCGTATCCTGTGCGCCGAGGGAAAAATCCCCGGTGCGTTTCAGGAGGGTCGTGGTTGGAAGATTCCGATAGATGCGGTGAAGCCTGCTGACGGACGGTTCAAGTCCGCCGAGAGCCTTCTCAATATGATCGACCGGAAGAAGGCTGAACTGGACGCCTGCCGTCCTCTGACTGAGGGAGAGGTGGCCCGGCTGACGGAAGAGTTCACCGTTGAGTATACCTATAACTCCAACGCCATTGAGGGCAATACCCTGACGCTCCGGGAGACCGACATGGTTCTGCGTGGCCTGACCATTGATCAAAAGCCGCTGAAAGATCATATGGAGACTGTGGGTCACAAAGAGGCTTTCGACTATGTCTGTGAGCTCGTGCAGGAAAAGACTCCCATATCCGAGCGCATCATTCGGCAAATTCATTTCCTAGTTCTGGCGGATAAAAAGGACGACCGGGGTGTGTACCGCCGGGTGCCTGTTCGTATCATGGGCGCACAGCACGAGCCGGTGCAGCCCTATCTGATCCAGCCTCGCATGGAGCAGCTTTTGGCGAGCTACGCAGAGAGTACTGAGCATATCGTTACCAAACTGGCTCGCTTCCATATCGAGTTTGAGGGCATCCATCCCTTCATCGACGGCAATGGCCGCACCGGGCGCCTGCTGGTCAATCTGGAACTGATGAAGGCTGGCTTCCCGCCCATCGATATCAAGTTCACGGATCGCCTTGCATACTACAACGCCTTTGATGCGTATCATGTGAAACATGACCTGTCGGCCATGGAGAAGCTGTTTGCCGAATATATCAACGGGCGTTTGGATTTGTATCTATCCATGCTGCAGGAGAAATAGTTCAATCTGAAAAGTCTATCAGGGTGATGAATATTTGGGGCAGTAAACCACGATAGGGGTAGTCGTATGAGCCCAAATGCCCCTCCGTAAAACCCATCTCCGAAACCCTACAGTTTCCGTAATTTTGCTACCCCCGCTATCTCTATACCTCTTCGGAATTTTCGCCGCTTAGAGAGGTGAAAACCGGGGAAAATCGCCCCGAAACGCTACAGTTGTCACAGAGATTCCGTAAGTCGCGCCGTCGCCAATAGGCGGGCATACATTATCCAAAAAGCAACTGCCTCACCGTGCTGGTGAGGCAGTTGCAATTAGCTCCGGAAGGGGCAAGCGTGCGGCACCGGAGAAAAGGCGTTCTCATTTGCTTTTCAACGCATCACGAACCCGCATAAGAGCCTTGCCCAGCAGATTCTTTCCCTTCCATTTTGCGGGATTGGTACTGTTAGGGTCGCTTGCTTCCATGCCGATGCCCCAAATGGTGTCATAGGGGCTGGCTTCCGCAAGAATCTTGTCCCCGGTGCAGAGAAGGGCCTGCCGCGCATGCTCGTTTTGGCTGAATTTTGCGAGATTGGCATGGTACACAACCTCTTCCTTCCACCGATCCCATGCGCTGGTATCCAGCCCCTTTACCTGCCTGCCCAGCTGCTTACACTTGGCGGGGTCCGGCTCGTTCATAATCAGGGTGTACCCTCGGAGGTCGCCTGCAAGAAGGGCTTTCTTTGCCATCATGTATTGCTCTGCGGTTTCATACCGGATGCCCTCGATGATAAAGGGACTCCGGAACCACTGGCTGAACACACCGTAATCTTCATATTCATGCCAGAAAAACTGAAACCCGGAATTGCTTTCAGATTTCGTTCCTGTTGCCTGTGAGAGAATGAAAGTCCCCAGCTGCAAGGCTCTGTCGTCGATCACTGCGATGGTGACATCCATATCATAAGGGCTTTCCCGGATGGCTTTAATCGCCACGCGCCATGCGTCCTTGACGGGGTAGCCATAGATGCCGGAGGAAATCAGCGGGAATGCGATGGAACGGCAGCCCTTGGCGCAGGCAACCTTCATGGCGTTTTGATAGCAGCTGTACAGCAGCGTTTCTTCATTGTGACTGCCGCCCTGCCAGATGGGGCCAACGGCGTGGACGATGTACTTTGCCTTCAGCTTGAAGCCGGGAGTAATGACCGCCTCGCCGGTGGG
>CAYYGF010000177.1:0-4058 GCA_964471315.1 uncultured Oscillospiraceae bacterium
CGATGTTGATGCTCTTGGATTTTTTGGCGAAAACCATGGGCACGCCGAATTCCCTCGCCACAAAGCAGGCGATGCCAATGCCAGAGGCCTCAATGGTCAGCACCTTGGTCACAGGCTTGTCCGCAAAGCGGCGGTGAAACTCCCGTCCGATTTCCTCCATCAAGCCAATATCCATCTGATGGTTTAGGAAACTATCCACCTTCAGCACATTCCCGGGCTTGACAATTCCCTCTTCCGCGATTCTCTGCTCTAAAAAGTTCATTGCGCACACCTCCTAAAGATGGATCCGATTATAGCACAGGACTGTCAATTTGTCAGTTGTTTTCTCAAAAAAGGGGAAAACTTCTCCATTTTCAGCAATTTACACACCCTTTTCGGGATGGTATACTAGTCAAAGTACAAGAAAGAGAGGTTTCCCTATGAAAAAGACCTACCGTCTGTCCGAGGCCGCGTTCTGCCTGGACGGCAAAATGCCCCTGAAGCAGGCCATCCCCTTGGGCTTGCAGCATGTGCTGGCCATGTTCGTGGGCAACCTGACACCCCTTCTGATCATCACCGGAACCTGCGGTCTGGCCGGCGGTGAATTTGCCGGACTGCAGCTGCACCTGCTGCAAAACGCCATGCTGGTGGCGGGCATTGTGACCCTGGTGCAGCTGTTCTCCATCGGCCCTGTGGGTGGCAAGGTTCCCATCATCATGGGCACCTCCTCCGGCTTCATCGGCGTATTCAACAGTGTGGCCGCCACCATGGGCGGCGGCGTCATCGCCTACGGCGCCATTATGGGTGCGTCCATCATCGGCGGCCTGTTTGAGAGCGTGCTGGGCTTTTTCCTCAAGCCCCTGCGCAAATTCTTCCCGGCAGTGGTCACCGGCACGGTGGTTATGTCCATCGGCTTGAGTCTGATCTCCGTGGGCATCAACTCCTTCGGCGGTGGAAACGCAGCCAAGGACTTCGGCTCCATGGAAAATCTCCTGCTGGCGCTGTTCGTGCTGGGCATGATCCTGTTCTTCAAGCATGGCACCAAGGGCTTCACCAGCTCCTCTGCCATCTTGCTGGGCATCCTCTGCGGCTACGCCGCGGCGTTCATCATGGGCTTTGTGCTGCCCACCACCGGCGTTACCGCCGACGGCGTGGAATACACCAAGGCCTGGGTGCTGAATTGGAGCAAGGTGGTAGACGCCGCCTGGTTTGAGATTCCCAAGCTGCTGCCCGTCAAGCCCGTCTTTGACCTGCGGGCCATTGTGCCGGTGCTGATTATGTTCGTAGTCACCGCTGTGGAGACCGTGGGCGACATCTCCGGCGTGATGGAAGGCGGCCTGGGCCGGGAAGCCACCGACAAAGAGCTGTCCGGCGGCGTCATCTGCGACGGTCTGGGTTCCTCCTTTGCCGCTCTGTTTGGTGTGCTGCCCAACACCTCCTTCAGTCAGAACGTTGGCCTGGTGGCCATGACCAAGGTAGTCAACCGGTTTGCCCTGGCTACCGGCGCGGTGTTTCTGATCCTGTGCGGCCTGTGCCCCAAGCTGGGTGCTCTGGTGTCTATTATGCCCCAGTCTGTGCTGGGCGGCGCGGCGGTGATGATGTTCTCCTCCATCGTCATCAGCGGCATCCAGCTCATCACCAAGGAACCGCTGACCCCCCGGAACCTGTCCATTGTCTCCGTTGCCCTGGGCGTGGGCTACGGCATGGGCGCCAACAGCGGCATTCTGGCCCAGGCTCCCCAGGCAGTGCAGCTGATCTTCGGCGGCTCCGGCATTGTCCCCGCCGCCATGGTGGCGATCCTGCTGAACATCCTCCTGCCGAAGGAAGTGAAAAACGCGGAAGAAAAAGCGGAGCAGTAAGAACCTTACCGCTCCAGCAATTCCCGCAGAGTTACCCGGGTATCCACATCCACAAGTTCCTGTTTGTCCCGGACGGGGAGCATCCGCACCCGTTCGGGATATTTTTTTGCCACATAGCCGCCGCCTGCGCCCTCCGGCAGGGTGCGCAGTTCCGCAAATGCCCACCGGGGAAACAAAATCGGCGCGCCGGGCTGGCCGTCAAACCCGGTACGCCAGATGGCACCGGGCTCTGCTTCCCAAGAAGACACCAGCGCCCCCAGAGTCTCCCGGCGCAGCAACGGCTGATCTCCGGGGCAAAACAGGCATCCGTCCATTTCTCCCACCGCTGCCAGGCCAAGACGCACGGTGTCACTGCGGCTGGGCAGATCGTGGAGCACCACCTCCACTCCCCGCTCCCGGCACAGCTCCGCCACATTCTCATGCCGGGTGATCACCACCCGCCGGGCAAAGATCCCATCCGTAGCCTCCAGAATACAGCCGATCATAGGCTGCCCCCGAAAATCCGCCATGAGCTTATTGCCGCCGAACCGTTTCCCTTGCCCGGAGGCCATGATGACGCAGCCCACCTGTTCGCCGCCCCTGTTTTCCGGAAAGAACCGCGCGTACAGCCGCCGGTTTTCCCCCACGCAGGCATCCCGGTAGGCCTCATACGCTTGCAGCCAGGCTCTGCCCTCCGGCGTCAGGGTGCTGCCGCCGCCGTCTCTGCCCCCGGCATTTCGCTGGGTCAGGGCAAACCCCAGCGCCGCCTCCGCGTTCTGGATCAGACGCAGCGCCTTGCTGTAGGCCATTTCCATGGAGGCCGCCGCTCCCCGGAGAGAGCCGGTTTCCTCCACCGCCCGAAGCAGGCGGCAGGGGCCTTCTCCAAAAAATTTCTCACCGGAATCGTCGAGAAGCTGTATTTTTGTCACCGGTCTCATTCCCATTCCCCCGCATTCAGCAAAAAAAGCAGCCGTCTGGCTTCTTCCTCGGTTCCTCCCGCCGGATAGACCGAAACCTTCGGATACCGCTCCCCCAGCGGGCGCAGATACCCATGCCAAACCAGCCTAGCAATGTGCTCCAGGGTTATGGGGGTCTGCTCCGTCACCCCCAGGCAGGCCATTACCCGCTCCGGCCGGTGGGCCACTTCTTGCAACGGTCTGCCAATGGCGCCCAGCCCGCAGACCACCACGATTTCCTCCACATTGTCGTAGAGCACCGGCTCGCCCTCACCGGGAAATTTAATGGGCAGTCCCCGGGAGCCGTCCGCCTCCACCAGCACCACATCCGCCTGGGCGCAGACCCTGGCATAGGTCTCAGCGGAAAGCGGCTTGATCTTCTTTCCCTCCGGCAGGCCTGCCATGACCCAGCCCTTCCGGTTCAGTTCCCGGAGAATCCCCTCGGCATCGTCCGTCAGCAGTGTGTCCTCCTCGATGAACATATGGGTGGAGGTGGTGACAAACACCCGCTTGCCCTCCGCCCGGTACTGCCGGGCCTGCCGCTTGATCAGCGTCGTTTTCCCGCCGGAGCCTACAAACGCCCTAACCATGGGGCAATCTCCCCTTCAAATGCAGAATTGCCTCCAAAACGCCGCCGGCAATGCACCGGGCTTTGTCGGAAATGGTAAAGCAATTGTCGTATTCCTCTGCCCGGGGGTCGATATCCGCGATTTTAAAGCCGGCACTCACCGGATAGCCGTCCCGGATCAGTCCCCGGAGCAGGCCGTCCAGCGTGGCCGTCACCGGCACCTCTCCCTGGGCCGTTTCCACAACGGCAATGGTCTGCCCCTTGGTCACGGTGTCCGTGATCCTGGCCACATTGCGTAGGATTCCCGCCGCCGGACTGTGGATGACCCGTTCCTTTCCATAGCCGCCGATCACCCCCGGAATTCCGGTGTTGGGCGCGGCGCTGCCGGAATAGAGGACTTTTCCTAAGCTGTGCCCCCGTTTTGTCTCCACCACCGCGTCCACATCCACCCCCGCGGTAAATCCAGGCCCCAGGGCCACCGTAATGGGCGCCATATCCCGGCGGGTGCCTAAGTTTTTCTTAGCAACCGTGGCATCCACCACCGCCAGCGGCTGAAACCAGGGGATGCTCTGCCCTGCCGGGTCAACCAGCACCGGCAGCTTGCCTGCCAGCAAATACGCCATCGCCTGCTCCCGGGAATCCGCCCGTACACAGGTCACGTCCTCTACCCGCTGGCTGCCCCCGTACACCGCCTCGCTGAAGGCCACGTTTCTGCGG
>CAYYGF010000178.1:0-4006 GCA_964471315.1 uncultured Oscillospiraceae bacterium
TCCTGTGCCTCACCGGCGACCACACCAAGCTGGGCGACCATCCCCAGGCCAAGCCCGTATTCGATCTGGATTCCGTCTCCCTGCTGCACACCGCCAGACTGCTGGAGACTGGCGTGGATCTGGGCGGCAACGCACTGGTGGGGGAGCCTCCCAAGTTTGCCAAGGGTGCTGTGGTGTCTCCCTGCTCCGATTCCGTGGACGCGCAGCTGGTAAAGATGGAGCGCAAGGTCAAGGCTGGTGCCGAGTATTTCCAGACCCAGGCTGTGTTTGAGCCGGAGAAGTTCATCAAGTTCATGGAAAAAGCCAAGCAGTTTGGCAAGCCTGTCCAGGTGGGCATCATCATTCCCAAGTCTGCCGGTATGTGCAAGTTCATGAACAACAATGTGGCCGGTGTCCATATCCCCGACGAGCTGATTGCGGAGCTCCAGGCGGATAAGGAAAAGACCAAGGCCGGTATCACCGGTGTGGAAATCGCTGCCCGGATCATCCGGGAGTGCAAGCCCTATTGCCAGGGCGTCCACATCATGAGCCTGGGCTGGGAGTCCAAGATTCCCGCACTGCTGACTCAAGCAGGATTGAAGTAAAACAACCCATTCAGCCCGTGTCCGACGTCATTCCGTTAGCATATCCCCCTAACCTCGGTATTCTGAGGTTAGGGGGATTTCTTGACTTATCTTTCTCAAAGGAAAACGGGTTATCCCGAATGGGATAACCCGTTTTTGGTGCACCACGGCAATCCAAATCCGAACCGGTATCTGCTTTTTGGGTAGCTTCTTTCACATCATCCAGGGTGATGGTTCTGATGCCGTCCTTGTAGTTGAAGGTGAGAACCAGTTTATCATCGTACAGGTAAATTTCGTTCACAAAGGCGTCGATCAGCATTTTGCGGTGGGACTGCTGGTGTACATCCAGCTTGCGGAATTTGTGGAGCCAGAAGGTAACGAACTCTGGGCTGATTCTGGGCTTGGCAATCTTCTCATTAGCGATCTTGATTTCCAAATCTTCTTTCGTGGCTTCCAGTTCCTCCAAGCGGGTCTTGGTGGATTTGGTGAGGATGCCCTGCTGGATAGCGTTTAAGAGATTGTCAATGCCTCGCTGGGCTTCCTGAAGCTGGTGTTCGTACAGGGGTAGGCTGGTGTTTTCCCTGTCCTGCAAGTCCATCACCATGGATACGATGGCTTCAATGGCTTTGTCGTCCATGACCACCTTCATTACCTCATTGACCACCAGATCTTCCAGCCATTGCTTCCGTACGGGCTTCTTCTTGCAGTCTGTCCGCTTCTTTTTTACGGACACGCATTTGTAGTAGTGGTGAATGGTGCCGTTCCGGCTTTTGCCGCTTTCGCCGCAGAGGTAGGCACCACAGTAGCCGCAGAACAGTTTGGTAGTCAGCAGATAATCGTCCTCGGCTTTGTGTCGGGCCGGGGCTTTTCTGTTTTGCGCCAGCTTCTCCTGAACACGGTCAAACAAATCCTCCGGGACGATGGCAGGGATACCGTCTGGGATGATGATATCCCGATATTTGTATTCTCCGATATAGCGGCGGTTGCTCAGCATGTGCTGAATGCTGTTGAAATTCAGCGGTTGACCACGGGTATTTCTGACGCCGCTGTCATTCAGCCAGTCCCGCAGCTCCTTCATCGTCGCGTCCTTGTCGTATTTCTTGAACACATCCAGAATAAAGGGAGCGGTTAGCGGGTCAATCTGAAAATGCTGTTCCTCATCAATCACATAACCGATGGGAAGTGTGCCGCCGTTGAACTTGCACTTCAGCGCATTTTCTTTTCTGCCACGGATGACCTTTTCCGACAGATCGGCGGAGTAGTATTCGGCATAGCCTTCCAGCACGGATTCCAGAATGATACCCTCCGCACCTTCCGAAATCACTTCCGTTGCGGACACCACTTTCACGCCGTTCCTTTTCAGCTGCGCTTTGTACCGTGCGCTGTCGTAACGGTTTCTCGCAAATCGGTCCAGCTTCCAGACGATGACCATATCAAACAGCTTTTTGCCGCTGTCTTTGATCATCTCCTAAAAATCCGGGCGGTTGTCCGTCTTGGCGGAATAGGCACGGTCAATGTAGTGCGCAGAATCGTGATGCCGTTCTTTTCCGCAAAAGCGGTGCATTCCCGAATCTAACCTTCGATGGATTCTTCCCGCTGGCTGTCGGAGGAATAGCGGGCGTAAATGACAGCTTTCATTTCTTTCCCTCCGTCATCATCTGAAACAGGGTTTCCTTCAACCGTTCGTTCATAGGGGAGCCGGGGTCGAAACACATTTCGATGAAGTTGCGTAGCTCCGGGCTATCGCTGGGCATGGAGAGTTTGCTCTCGTACAGTTTTCCTCTGGGATCATCACAGCGGGCAAAGATATAATCCATCGACACATCAAAGTGGTCTGCATATTTCCGCAGCAAATCAATCGGCGGAGCAGCCTGTCCATTTTCATAGCGGTTTATGCTTGATTGAGTTGTACCAAGCTCCGGCGCAAGTTTTGCCTGTGACAGCGCAACACTCTCGCGAAGTACCCGCAGACGTTTTCCTAATTCTATCAATGAACTCACCTCCTATTGTATTCGATGTTACTGTACCATATTATTAACCCATAGTCAACTCTTAAAATGATTTATCATGCGAGTTATGGAGTTGCCATCCAAGTATTAAAGAAGATCATGAATAGAAGTAAGCACCCCCGAAGGAGTGCTTACCCTGTACAAGAAAATCAGTCTTTACTCAGTACGGTCATCCTGTGGAACGGAGCGAAAATCTTCTTGAACGCCCTCGTTCAAATCAAAGCACATGGTCTTCGCATCAGCGACCCAGAAGCCACGCACTTTGTACCGCTTGCCGGCAATCCACTCAACTCCGGTGATGGAGCGCAGCGGGTCAAGCAGATTCCTATTGGAGATTGTAACGACACCTTTCTGTTCTCCCTTGGGCTTAGAAAACTTGAATCCTTTGGGTTCATTGCTCTTGCACATACGAATAGCGAATACCTTTGCTTTTGCATCCAGCATACACAGCACATATGCCGGATAACCCAAGTCTTCCAACACTTTTTTCGTGAAGGTAACGCTATTTTGATTGATAAACATATGCATTGCTTGCCCGTATTATACCAAATTTGGTATAAAAGTCGCAAGCAATGCATCTGTATATACAAATGCGAAAAACCATCCATTCTGCTTTCGTGGAACGAATGGTTTTTCTGCTTGTTGAGGCGTTGCCCCAAGCCCCAGTGAACGCAGCCCTTTGGGTTGCGGCTGCGCGATTCTCATGAATCGCTTAAGAACACTGCCCTTCTTTTGACAACAGGCTTGTTTTCCACCCACTTCCGAAATATAATGGAAAAAAGCCAATCGACGGATAGAGAAAGGGAACAACATGAAGAAGATCTTATTGCTGGAAGATGATTTGAGTTTGGTAAACGGTCTGTCCTTTGCCTTCAAAAAGCAGGGATTTGAAACGGATATTGCCAGAACCCTTCGGGAGGCGGAGGCCTTTTGGGCGGTTGGGAACTATGATTTGCTGGTTCTGGATGTGTCCCTGCCGGACGGCACCGGCTTCAGCTTCTGCGAAAAGGTGCGGCAGTCTTCCAAGGTTCCCATCATTTTTCTGACTGCCTCCGACGAGGAAACCAGTATTATTATGGGACTGGACATGGGCGGGGACGATTACATCACCAAGCCCTTCAAGCTGGGGGTATTGATCTCCCGGATGAACGCCCTGCTGCGGCGAGCCAAGGATTTCGGCGCGGCAGATACGGTGCTGGAATCCAACGGAATCACCGTTCAGCTTCTCCAAGGGCAGGCGTACAAAAATGGGGAGCTTTTAGACTTAAGTGCGGGAGAATACAAGCTCCTGTGCCTGTTTATGCGCAACCCCAACGCGGTGCTATCCAAGGAGCAGATTCTGGAAAAGCTGTGGGACTGCGAGGGGAACTTCATCGACGGCAGCACCCTCACCGTATACATCCGCCGCCTGCGCATCAAGGTAGAGGATAACCC
>CAYYGF010000179.1:0-3933 GCA_964471315.1 uncultured Oscillospiraceae bacterium
CAATACGTTGGCCTAAGAAAGATAGGAAATGCCAACACAAAGCCTCGACCGAAAGGACGAGGCTTTTTTCTGCCTGTGATCGTCCTTAGAACTTCACGGACGGCAGGACGATCTGTTGGCCTACGCGGGAAGATTGGGAATGCCCACACAAAGCCGCCTGCGATGGTAGGAGTTTTTTTCGCTGCGATTGTGGCTGTGACTAGATCTGATGGCCTTTTGTTTCTTTTTTCAGAGTTAAGAAATATGCAGGGGTGCGTCCTTGCGCTTAATCGAATTATTGCATTTTTCGATGAATTGATGACTTTTTGCAATATGCAAAAAAGAAGGAAAAAAATGCGACTTTTTTGTGAGAAACTGAAAAAATCATGGGAAGTGATTGTATTGTGTTGACAAATACCGAATTTTGGATTAACATGCAATCTGTGACGTCATTGAGTCAATGGCGTGTATTGCATTTGGTTGTTCATTGTTGGCAACAATTAAGAATAAAGAATTTTGGAGGACATGAACATGAAAAAGATTCTTTCTCTGGCTCTGGTTCTGGTCATGCTTTTGGGCCTTGCCGCCTGTGGCAGCAAGACGGAAGCGCCCGCCGCTACCAATGCCACCGCAGCCGGTGCTTCTGAAGCACCTGTCGCGGAAGCGCCTGCCGCCGCTGCGGATGTGAAGCTGGGCTTCATCTTCCTGCACGATGAGAATTCCACCTACGATTTGAACTTCATGAACGCTGCCAAGGAGGCCTGCGCCGCTCTGGGCTTGACCGAGGATCAGTACGTCTTTAAGACCAACATCCCTGAGGGCCAGGAGTGCTATGATGCCGCCTGCGAGCTGGCGGATGCTGGCTGTAACATCATCTTCGCCGACTCCTTTGGCCATGAGGATTACATGATCCAGGCCGCCCAGGAGTTCCCCGAGGTTCAGTTCTGCCACGCCACCGGCACCAAGGCCCATACCCAGGGCCTGAGGAACTACCACAACGCCTTCGCCGCCATCTACGAGGGCCGGTATCTCGCCGGTGTGGTTGCCGGTCTGAAGCTGAACGAGAGGATCGAAGCCGGGGAGTTTACCGCTGAGGAAGCCAAGATGGGCTACGTGGGCGCTTTCACCTACGCCGAGGTGGTATCCGGCTACACCGCTTTCTATCTGGGCGCCAAGTCCGTCTGCCCCAGCGTGACCATGGACGTGACCTTCACCGGTTCCTGGTATGACTATACTGCGGAAAATGAGGGTGCTACTAAGCTGATTGAGGGTGGCTGCAAGCTGATCTCTCAGCACGCCGACTCCATGGGCGCACCCAATGCCTGCGAGACCGCCGGTGTGCCCAACGTCTCCTACAACGGCTCCACCATTGAAGCCTGCCCCAACACGTTCCTAATTTCTTCCCGCATCAACTGGGCACCCTACTATGAGTACGTTGTGAACTGCGTCAAGAACGGTGAGGCCATTGCCGCCGACTGGACTGGCACCATTGCCACCGGCTCCGTTGTCTTGACCGATGTCAACGAGCAGGCTGCGGCTGCCGGTACTGCTGACAAGATTGCCGAAGTGAAGGCGGAGCTGGAAGCCGGTAACCTCCATGTCTTCGACACCACCACCTTCACCGTGGAGGGCAAGACTGTTGACAGCTACATGGCTGACGTGGACACCGATCCCAACTACGAGGGCGACACCGAGGTTGTTGAGAACGGCTACTTCAACGAGTCCGGCAAGCGTTCTGCGCCTTACTTCGATCTGAAGATCGATGGCATTACCCTGCTGGATCAGGCGTTCTAAGGTATTTCCAACTTTGGGAGGCCCCGTTTTCGGGGCTTCCCATTCTCTGCTGCAAAGGGCAGCGCAGTGAAGCCTTCGCCGCGCTGCCCTTTGCAACATAGCATAGGAAAAGGAGTGACCCCTTTGGAAAATAAAACTGCCGCTGTCAAAATGCGGAACATTACCAAGCGGTTCGGCCCTGTGCTGGCCAATGACCGGGTGTGGTTGGATATTTATAAGGGAGAGATTTTGGCCCTGCTGGGAGAAAACGGCAGCGGAAAAACCACCCTTATGAACATGCTTTCCGGCATTTATTTCCCGGATGAAGGCCAGATCTTTATCAATGATGAGGAAGCGGTTATTCGTTCTCCCGCAGACGCGTTCGGCTATGGCATCGGCATGATTCATCAGCATTTCAAGCTGGTGGATGTGCTGACCGCAGCGGAGAACATCGTCCTGGGCTTAAAGGAGCATGGCCGACTGGATTTGGACGAGGTAGCCCGAAAGGTGAAGGCAATCTGCGACACCTATGGCTTTGATGTGGATCCCAATCAGAAAATCTACAACATGTCCGTTTCTCAGAAGCAGACTGTGGAGATTGTCAAGGTGCTCTACCGGGGAGCTGATATTCTCATTCTGGACGAGCCGACGGCGGTACTGACTCCCCAGGAAACCGAAAAGCTGTTTGCCGTACTGCGGAACATGCGCAATGACGGAAAGGCCATCGTGATTATCACCCATAAAATGCATGAGGTGGAGGCGCTTTCCGACCGGGTGGCCATTCTGCGCCATGGTCAGTTTGTGGGCGATATGCTTACCTGCAAGACCAACGCCCAGGAAATGACCAATATGATGGTTGGCCGTCCGGTGACGCTGAACATCGAGCGGCCGGATCCAGTGGATCCCAAGCCCCGGATTGAGGTCAAGGGGCTGACGGTTCGGGATCTGGAGGGTACGCTGAAGCTGGAGAATGTGAGCTTTACCGCCAACAGCGGCGAGATCCTGGGCATTGCCGGTATCTCCGGCTGCGGCCAAAAGGAGCTGCTGGAGGCCATCGCCGGTCTGCAAAAAACGGAGGCGGGCAGCATCTGCTATGTGGCGGATGACGGCACTCGGGAAGAGCTGATTGGCAAGGATCCGCTGAGCATCGCGGATATGGGTGTGTGCCTGTCCTTTGTACCGGAGGATCGTCTGGGCATGGGCCTGGTTGGCAGCATGGATTTGACAGACAATATGATGCTGCGTTCCTTCCGGAAGGGAAAGTCCTTCTTCACCGACAGAAAGAATCCCCGGATTCTGGCGGAAAAGGTTGTCAAAGAGCTGGATGTGAATACGCCCGGCGTTTCTACGCCTGTTCGCCGTCTCTCCGGCGGCAATGTGCAGAAGGTTTTGGTGGGCCGGGAAATTGCGTCCGCGCCCAGTGTGCTTTTGACTGCCTACGCGGTTCGCGGTCTGGATATCAATTCTTCCTATACGATTTATGATTTGATCAACCAGCAGAAAAAGGCTGGCGTTGCCGTGATTTTCGTGGGTGAGGACTTGGATGTGCTGCTGGAGCTGTGCGATCGGATCCTGGTGCTCTGCGGCGGCAAGGTCAGCGGCATTGTGGAAGGCAGGGGCGCCGCCAAGCCGGAGGTCGGCATGATGATGACACGTTTGGGAGGGAAAACCAATGCGTAAATATAACAGCGGGATGCCTGTCCTGCATATTTCCAAGCGGTCTGCCTTGCCCTGGTACAAGTCCTGGGCTATTCGGGGAGTTGCGATCCTGTTGGCGCTGGTGGCCTGCGCCGTGGTGACAACCGCCCTCACCGGAGAGAACCCCCTTGGGGTGTATAAAACCATGTTTGCCGGTGCCTTCGGCACCAAGAGAAAGGCCTGGATTCTGGGCCAGAATATGGCCATCCTGCTTTGCGTTTCCCTGGCAGTCACGCCTGCTTTCAAAATGCGTTTCTGGAATGTTGGCGGCGAGGGTCAGATTCTGATCGGCGGTCTGGCAACGGCTGCCTGCATGATCCTGCTGGGAGACAAGCTGCCGAACTGGCTGCTGATTGCGGTGATGGTTCTGGCCAGCTGTGCGGCAGGCGCGATTTGGGGCGGAATTCCCGCTATCTGCAAGGCAAAATGGAATACCAACGAGACGCTGTTCACGTTAATGATGAACTATGTGGCAACGCAGCT
>CAYYGF010000180.1:0-3892 GCA_964471315.1 uncultured Oscillospiraceae bacterium
TGGCCCGGAAGATGACGGGCTTCTTGCAGCGGTCATGGTGGGGATAGGAGTGGACAATCTGTTCGGAAGCGAACAGCACGCCGCTCTCCTTCATATCCTCCAGAATGACGGGGTTAGAGTCCTCGGTCTTCATACCGGCATACTTGCCGGCGTAGTCGGTGTGGCGGCCATAGTCGTCCACGGGCACCACCAGATCCATGCCGTAGCGCATGCAGGTCTGATAGTCGTCCGCGCCGAAGCCGGGGGCGGTGTGGACACAGCCGGTACCGGAATCCATGGTGACGTACTCGGCGTTGACCAGGCGGGAGGTCTTGTCCATGAAGGGATGCTGGGCCAGCATATTCTCAAAGAAGGAGCCGGGGTAGGTGGCGAGAATCTCGTAGTTTTCAAAGCCGCCGATCTTCATGACCTTGCTCACCAGGGCCTCGGCCATGATATAGGTTTCCCCATTATCGGCCTTCACCAGGGCGTAGCTTTCCCGGGGATGCAGGCAGATGGCCAGGTTGCCGGGCAGGGTCCAGATGGTGGTGGTCCAGATCACGAAGTAGGTTTTACTCAGGTCAAACTGAGAGAGCTTGCCCTGATCGTCCTTCATGGGGAACTTGACATAGACGGTGGTGCAGGGGTCGTCCTTGTACTCAATGTCCGCTTCCGCCACGGCGGTGACGCAGTAGGGGCACCAGGTGACGGGCTTCAAGCCCTTGTAGATATAGCCCTTGTCGAACATCCGGCCAAAAACCTTGACCTCCTGGGCCTCGAAGTGCTTATCCATGGTGCGGTAGGGGTGCTTCCAGTCGCCCACCACGCCCAGACGCTTAAAGCCCGCCATCTGCTTCTGGATGAAGTCTTCCGCGAAGTCTTCACAGGCCTTGCGGAATTCCGGAACGGACAGATCCTTGTTCAGCTTCTTCTTGGATGTTTCAATGGCGCGCTCAATGGGCAGGCCATGGTTGTCCCAGCCGGGGACATAGGGGGTGTAGTAGCCCATCATGGCGTGGCTGCGGACGATGAAGTCCTTCAAGGTCTTATTCAGGGCGTGGCCCATGTGGATATAGCCGTTAGAAAAGGGAGGGCCGTCATGCAGAACGAACCGGGGAAGGCTTTTGTTCTTTTCCAGCATAGCTTCGTACAGGCCCTGCTCCTCCCAACGCTTCAGCATACCCGGCTCCCGGGCAGGCAGTCCGGCCTTCATGGGGAAGTCGGTCTTAGGGGTGATGATGGTGTTTTTGTAGTCCATTGGATTTCTTACCTCCATAGTGAATTCAAGCGGTGAAGGGTGGGACGGGGCAAAAGGAAAGCGCCTCTGCCTCCCATAAGAGACAAAGGCGCGTAAACCTCTGCGGTACCACTCTTGTTCCGGTTTCTTACCGGCACTCGTATCGCGCAATATCGGGCGCGGCCCGGCGCAGCCTACTTTTGGTTCGGTGCGCTGCTCGGAGGTGATGGGAAACGGGCTCCTGTTTGCTGCCTCGCACCAAACGGCAGCTCTCTGGAAACGGTGTGCGCGCTCTCGTGTCCTCGTCAAAGCATTACATGATTTGAAGTGACAGGATTCCCTTCCGGGAAATCACTTGTTCTTGGGATCGTAGTTCCGGCCGAACTGCAGGTTCAGGCTGGCGAACTTGCTGGTGGTGGATTCCATGCTGCTGGGGTGCTTGGGCGCGGCCTTGGGGGCAGTGTCCACAGTGGTGCCGATCATGGCCTCGATGTTCTGGGCAATCTCGTCGGCCACATCATCGCTCTTGACCTCAACGGCGGGAGCGGCAGGTACGACGGGAGTGACAGGCATGACAGGCGCAGCAGGTGCGACAGGCGCGGCTGCAGCGGGGGCCTGAGCGGGGGCGTTGGCGCCCTTGATGCGCTCCAGAGCTTGAATGCAGGTGCGCAGCTGCTCCTGCAATTCATTGATCTTAGCAGCTGCGGACTTCCGGGCTTCCTCCACCCGGGCATTCTCCGCGGCCACCAGAGCATCAGAATTCCGGCCGGCCTCAGCAGCAGCGGCGGTATTGGCGCTGACAGAAGCGTTGGCATTGGCCATCATCTTGGCACACTTGGCTTCGGCTTCCATCACCATCTTGTCGCAGGTCTTCTGGGCGTTGGCGACAGCCTCCTTCATGGAGGCCTCGTTCTTGCGGTATTCCTCCAGCTTGCCAACCAGGACGCGCATCTTGCTCTTGAGCAAGGCGTTTTCCTTGTAGAGGGTGACGTAATCCTCGGTCAAAGGCTCCAGAAATTCATCGACCTGCTGCATATCATAGCCGCCGAAGGTAGACCGGCCGAAAGAAATCTGATCGATTTGCTGCGGTGTAAACATTTACGGTTTTCCCCTTTCTGTAAACAGAATCTATCTCAAAGCGACCTGCCGATTGGAATGGAACAGGCCTCTTTTAAAATCTGCCATTAAATGTAGCTTTCCACTTCCGCCTGGAGGGTTTCCAGGTCGCCCACAATGTCCATATTATGGGGGCAGAACAGATAGGCGGACTGGGCGATCTTCTTCACATCCCCATCCAAAGCATAAACACAGCCGGACAGGAAATCCACCACCCGGCGGGCCATAGCCTTGTCCACGTTCTCCATATTGACAATAACCGCCTTGTGGTTGCGCAGATCATCCGCCGCCTTGGAGGTATCGTTAAAGCTGCCGGGACGGAATAGCACCACTTCCTGCTTGTTGGTGGCGCTGCTCATATTCAGAACCTGCCCAGAGAAGCCGGAGGCAGAGATTCCAGAGGAAACGCTGCTGGCCGGGGCAGGGGTGAAGCCGTAATCGTCCTCTTCCTCACTCTCCTGGGAAACCGGCTCCGGAGCAGGTGCGCGGCGGGGGCTGCGGCGAGTGGGCGCAGCCGGCTGGGCAGGCTCCTCGTATTCCTCCGTGTAGTCATCATCCTCGTCGTAATCATCATATTCATCATCGGAATAGGGCTGGGCAAATTTCTTGACATTATCCCAAAAGCTCATTTCTATAGTTCCTCCTAATATATCTCACATCATTTCGATGAATCCTTGGCATAGCTGCGCTCACCAAAAATCGCGGTGCCAACACGCACCATGGTGCTGCCACAGGCGATGGCATCCGGGAAGTCTCCGGACATGCCCATGGACAAACAGTCCACCTTGACATTATCCTCTATTTTTCCCTTTATGTCAACACTTAATTGGAACATTTTTTGAAAAAAGATGCGATTTTCTCCGGAAATGTGCGAAATCGGCGGAATTGCCATGAGTCCTTTGATACATATGTTTGAAAATTCACCGGCTTTTTCCACCAAAGGCAGGATGTCATCGGCAGAAAAACCGGACTTGCTGGACTCCTGCCCGATGTTCACTTCCAGCAAAATGTCCTGCACAATGCCCTGTCTGGCCGCCTCCCGGTCGATGGCCCGAAGCAATCGCTCGGAATCCACACTCTGAATCAGCTCTACCTTTCCCACCACCTGCTTGACCTTATTGGTCTGCAGATGTCCGATAAAATGCACCGGAGCACCGTCATAGGCATGCTGGGCCAGCTTTTCCGTCAGCTCCTGAACCCGGTTTTCCCCGCAGCAGTCCACACCGGCAGCGATGGCCTGGCGGACGGCATCGGCATCGTTCATTTTGGTGGCGGCGCATAGCCTCACTTCCTTCGGGTTCCGGCCACAGCTGATGGCCGCGGCCTCCATTTCCGCCCGGATCCGGGCGACGTTTTCGGCAATAGACATATTGATCGCTTCTTTCTATTATGATAAATCGTAGGGCGGGGTGATGACCCCGCCGACCCGGCTGAAATACAGACGGGGGAAACCGACGTGTGCGGTACAATTCCGAAAAGACGGCACCAGTACAAAGAAATTGGTGCATCGGCGGAGTCATGACTCCGCCCTACGCTGGGACTTACGAAAAAGGGCCACGG
>CAYYGF010000181.1:0-3867 GCA_964471315.1 uncultured Oscillospiraceae bacterium
ACAGGCGGGCATCCCCCAGCCGGGGGTCGTCGTTGTACAGCTCCCCCCGGGCAGGACTGCCGGGCCACTTCCCGGTAAACCAGTCGTTCAGGTATTTCTTATGGGCCACTTCCTCCAGGCCGAACTGCCGAAGCCAGGGGTAGTCCAGGCCCCAGCCAATGTCATCGTGGCAGCGCAGGTAATTCTGGAACAGGCAGCTTTCCGGCAGGGCGCTGATCTGATCTAACTGATGGCGCAGCAGCCGCACATCCCGGGTAGCCAGGGTATGCCAGGTGGTCGCCATGGTGGTGACATTGTAGAGCATGTGGCACTCGGGCTTCTCCGGGCTGCCGAAGTAAGGCACGACCTTGGCAGGCTCCATCACCACCTCGCCCAGCAGAAGCACAGAGGGACAGACAATTTCACAGGCCAGCCGCATGAGCCGCACCAGCGTATGCACCTGGGGCAGATTGCGGCAGGAGGTGCCCAGTTCCTTCCAGATGTAGGGAACCGCGTCCAGCCGAATCACATTGATGCCCCGGTTGGCAAGATAGAGCATGTTCTCCGTCATGTCGTTGAATACCATGGGGTTGGCATAATTCAAATCCCACTGGTAAGGATAGAAGGTGGTCATCACCACTTTTCCGCAGTCCTCCAGCCAGGTAAAGTTGCCGGGGGCCGTGGTGGGAAATACCTGGGGAACCGTCTGCTCGTACCGATTGGGTTCGTCCCAGTTATCATAGAAGAAATAGCGGCTTCGGGCAACCTCGTCCCCTTCTCTGGCAGCCTTCGCCCAGGCATGATCCTCACTGGTGTGGTTCATCACAAAATCCAGGCACAGGCTGATGCCCTTTTCCCGGCAGTCATCCGCCAGGGCTTCCAAATCCTCTATGGTTCCCAGCTCCGGCTGAACGCTGCGAAAATCCGCCACGGCATACCCGCCGTCGCTGCGTCCTTTTGGGCTTGCCAGCAGGGGCATCAGGTGCAGGTAATTGACGCCGCATTCCTCCAGATAGGGCAGCTTGCTCTGAACGCCCTTCAGATTCCCGGCAAAGGCGTTTACATACAGCATCATGCCCATGAGCTTGTTGGAACGGAACCAGTCGGGGTCGGCAAGGCGTGCCCCATCCAAGGCATGAAGGGAGGCTTTGCGGCTGTTGAAGCTTCTCTCCAGCATACCGCAGAAGTAGTCAAAGGCAGGAGCGTCATTGTGATACAGCCCGCAGTAAAGGCTTTTCAGCTCTTCATACCGGGCAGCCATTCTCTGAGAAAACACAGAATTCATTTTTTCTCTCTCCAATCTGTGAAAAATGGCAATATACGCCCGGTATACTGCCATTTTTGATTCTTTCAAGGATTCTTATGCCGAACACCGTTACAGCGCCAGAATTCCCTCCACTTCTTCCTTTTCCGGCATGGAGCGGATTGCACCTTTTCTGGTGGTTACCAGATACGCCGCCGCGTTTGCAAAGCGGAGCATATTCTCCCGATCCTCGGGAGTGAGACAGGCAATGCCGTTCTCCAGGACAAAATTCAGCACACTGGCGCAGAAGGTATCCCCGGCGCCGGTGGTCTCAATGGTGCCGCCCAGGCGGAAGGAGGGCGCAAACACCGGCTCCTCCTCCCCATAGAAGGAGTAGCTTCCGTCAGCTCCGGCAGTGACGTTCAGCACCTTGATGTTGGGATAGGTTTTCTGGAGCACGGCAGCACCCTTCACAAAATCCGTTTCCCCGGTCATGAACTCCAGCTCATTGTCGGCAATTTTCAGAATCTCGCACTGGGAAAGGCCCCAGGCGATCTGCCGTCTGGCTTCCTCCAGGTCTTCCCACAGCGGGGGACGGAGGTTGGGGTCAAAGGAAATCAGCGCGCCGCCTTCCTTTGCCAGTCCTACCGCCTTGATGGTGGCAGCCCGAACCCCCTCGTGGGTCATGGACAGGGTGCCAAAGTGGAAAATCCGGGCGTTGGCGATGGTTTCCTCCGGCAGCTCGCTCTCGGTGAGCATCATATCCGCGCCGGGCTTGCGGTAGAAGGAGAAGTCCCGGTCGCCGCCAGGCAGGGTTTTCACAAAGGCCAGGGTGGTGGGGATTTTCGGATCCATAATCAGATGATCCGCGTTGATGCCCGCTGCCAGAATGGTATGCTGCAGCAGAACGCCGAACATATCGTCGCCGACCTTTCCCACAAAGGCACAGGATTTATGTAGCTTTCGCAGCATGGCCAGCACATTGCAGGGCGCACCGCCGGGGCAGGCTTCAAACAAGCCGTTGCCCTGGGCACTGATTCCGTTTTCTGTAAAATCGATCAAAAGCTCGCCCAACGCCACCACATCAAAGGATTCCGCCATGGTTTAAACCTCCAAATCGTATTTTTCCACATCCATCAGCACGGTGCCGTCACAGGAGAAGCTGATGGATTTCGCGTCCAGTGGGGTGTAGATGATGCTGGTGGCAGTCTGCTCGCCGTCGTTTACAAAGACCTCTAGGCTGTACCGGTCCATAATCAGCCGCAGCTTCAGCTCCCCATTTCCCGCAAACACCGGGAACTCCCGGACGTTGACGATATCGCAGGGCAGGCCGCTCTGGGTGCGGTCAATGCGGATGATGTTGGTGGCGGGTTTGAAGCGGATGGAGGTGCAATGCTCCCCGTCCCGGGCCACATTGATCTTGAACCAGCGGTACATGGAGGCTTCGTTGCCCGGACGGACGGTTACCGTCATGTCAATAAATCTGCCGTTGATGCCCTGCAGGGAGGTTTCACCGGTCATCATCACATTCTGATAGGCAACCTTGTTGATGCGGTAGTTTTCAATCTCCCGGACAGGCGTCTGGCACAGTCTGCCGTTGCGAATGTGCAGCTCTCTGGGCAGGGTCATCTGACCCATGAAGCGCTGTTCCGGCAGGTGACTGCCGCAGGTTTCCCAGTTCTGCATCCAGCCGATCATCACCCGGCGGCCGTCATAGGTTTCCAGAGTCTGGGGAGCGTAGAAGTCAAGACCGTAGTCGATGGCCTGCACATTGTCCCGGAGCAAATGATTTTTCTGCTCATTCAGTTCACCGATGATGCACACATTGGCGTTGCCAGGGTGAAATTCCAGGCCAACGGCATTCATCTCCTGGGGACTGGTCAGCAGGACATACTTGCCATCCAACTGGAAAAAGTCCGGGCATTCCCACATCTTGCCGTACTGGTTATGGCAGGAAGCCAGCTTGTTGATAAACTCCCAGTGGATGGCGTCCTCGCTCTTAAAATACAGGATGCTGCCGCTGGTGTCCGGGGTGCGGTTGCCCACCACCATGTAGTACATCCCGTCCTCCCGCCAGATTTTGGGGTCACGGAAATCATGGACACTGCCGCCTTCCGGGATGTCCTCGGTACGGATGACCGGATTTGCTTCGTATTTCTCGTAGTTTACACCGTCGCCGATGGCGATGCACTGGGTCTGGAAGCTCTCCACCTTGCCGTTCTTCCGGCGCACATTGCGAACACCGGTATACATCAGCAGATGCCGTCCGTCCGGCATTTCCACAGCACCGCCGGAGAAGCAGCCGTCCTTGTCGTAATCCATATCCGGAGCCAGAGCCACAGGCAGACGCTCCCATTTGATGAAATCACGGGTTTTCACATGACCCCAGTGCATGGGGCCCCATTTCACGTCGTAGGGATGGTATTGATAAAACAGGTGGTACTCCCCTTTGTAGGGGGCAAAGCCGTTGGGATCGTTGATCCAGCCGATGGGGGCGGTCACATGGAAGCTGGGCAGCTCGGATGCTACATAGGGGCCGTATTTCTTTTCAAAATCCCGGGCACGCTGTAATTTTTTACTGGTCATAAAAATGCTCCTTTCGGGTGCAGGTGCACAGAAGGGTTTCTGTGCTTTGACGAGAACCC
>CAYYGF010000182.1:0-3832 GCA_964471315.1 uncultured Oscillospiraceae bacterium
TTTTGTACATGGTGTACAGGAGCTTGCGGTGGGAGGGCTTGAAGCCGTCGATCTCGGGAATGGCCCGGGAGACGATCACCGACATGGCATAGGGCATGTAGTTGATTTCCAGCGTCTCGGAAATGGGCTGCTCCACGGTGGAGCCATGAAGGCCCATCACGCCGTCGGTGTTAATTTTTTTCTTATCGGGTTCCTTATTTTTTCGTGCCATAGTGCACTCCTTGTCCGTAATGCCCTCCCCTTTGGGGAGGGTGCCCCGCAGGGGGCGGGTGAGGTGCCCCGCAGGGGCAATTCACTTCATTTGTTTCCAAACAGCAATATCAATCGCTTGACATACGCCGCTAAAATTTTGTAGCACATCGAGATTGGAAAAGCGCAAAACTTGAATGCCCAAGCTATTCAAATATGCCGTCCGTTTTGCATCATACTTCTGTGCATCCAATTCGTAATGTTGGGAGCCATCCAATTCAACAGCCAGCTTCGCTGCCGCACAATAAAAATCCAGAATGGCATTGCCAAAGGCAACTTGCCTGCGAAAGCGATAAGGATACCCGCGGAGAAATTCATACCACAGTTTCCGTTCTTCCTTTGTCATATTCTTTCGCAGTTTCTGCGCACGAGGCGTCAGCCGGCTGTTATGTTCCATGTTTTCTCCCCGCATTTGGTATTGCATCGTTGAAAGCTGGTACTGCCCTCTTCCGTCACGGCTTCGCCGTGCCACCTTCCCCAAAGGGGAAGGCTTTTTACGAAATGTCCGCCAGTTCCAGGTATTTGGCACCGTTTTCGGCGATGAAGTTTTTCCGCTCCTGCAATCCGTCTCCCAGCAGGACATCGAAATAGTGGGCGGTTCGCTCAGCCTCCTCCGGCATGACCTTGATGAGCCGCCGGGTCTCCGGGTTCATGGTGGTCATCCACATCATCTCCGGGTCGTTCTCGCCCAGGCCCTTGGAGCGCTGGATGCTGACCTTCTTGCCCTCCAACTCCTTCAAAATCTGAATCTTTTCCTGCTCGTTGTAGGCAAACCAGGTTTTGTCCTTACAGGTGATCTCAAACAGGGGCGATTCCGCGATATACACATAGCCATCCCGAATCAAGGTAGGGCACAGCCGGTAGAGCATGGTCAAGATCAGCGTACGGATCTGGAAGCCATCCACATCCGCGTCGGTACAGATGACCACCTTGCTCCAGCGCAGGTTGTCCAGGTCGAAGGAGCTCAGCTCCTTGGCCTTTTTCCCCTGCACTTCCACGCCGCAGCCCAAAACCTTCATCAAATCGGTGATGATGGGGCTGGCAAAGATTTTATTGTAATCCGCCTTCAGGCAGTTGAGGATCTTCCCCCGGACGGGCATGATGCCCTGGAATTCCGCGTCCCGGCTCAGCTTGACGCTGCCCAACGCCGAATCGCCCTCCACGATATACAGCTCCCGCACCGTATTGTCCCGGCTGCGGCAGTCCACGAACTTCTGCACCCGGTTGGCAATGTCGATGGAGCCGGACAGCTTCTTTTTGACGCTGCTTTTGGTTTTTTCGGCGGATTCTCTGGCCCGTTTGTTCACCAGAATCTGCTCGGCAGCCTTGTCCGCCTCCTGCTTGTTCTCAATGAACCAGACTTGAAGCTGCTCTTTGAAGAAGGCCGTCATGGCCTCCTGAGTGAACTTGGAGTTCACGCTCTTTTTGGTCTGGTTTTCAAAACAACCGATGGTGGAGAAGCAATTGGTCACCAGCACCAGGCTGTCCTGGATGTCCTGGAAGAGGATTTTGCTCTCGTTTTTGGTGTACTTGTTATTGTCCCGGAGGAACTTGTCAAAGGCCGCGGTAAACCCTAAGCGCACCGCTCGGTCGGGACTGCCGCCGTATTCCAGCCAAGAGGAGTTGTGGTAATACTCGATGTGGCTGATCTGCTTACTAAAGCAGAAGGAGGCCGTGATTTTCAGCTTCATCTCCGGGCGGTTCTCCGCGTCCCGGCCCCGGCGCTCCGTCTCCCAATAGGTGGGCATGGTAAAAGCATTGTCCCCCACCAGCTCCTCAATATACTGCCGGATGCCGTTTTCATAGCAGAATTCCTCGGTTTCAAACTTGCCGCCCACCTGGTTGCGGAACTGGAAGGTGATGCCCTTGTTCACCACCGCCTGGCGGCGCAGCACATCCCGGTAGTAGTCCACGGGGATATTGATGTCGGTGAAAACCGCCTTGTCCGGCTTCCAGTGGAACTTCGAGCCGGTTTTTTTCCGGTCGGTGGGTTCCTTTTTTAGTCCCCCCTTGTTCCGGCCCTTTTCAAAGTGAAGGTCATACCGGAACCCGTCCCGGCGGATGGTGGCGTCAAAGTATTCCGAAGCGTACTGGGTGGCGCAGGAGCCCAGGCCGTTAAGGCCCAGGGAGTATTCGTAGTTTTCCCCGTTTTCGCCGTATTTGCCGCCGGCGTACATTTCGCAGAACACCAGCTCCCAGTTGTAGCGCTTTTCCTTCTCGTTATAATCTACGGGGCAGCCCCGGCCGAAGTCCTCCACCTCAACACTCAAGTCCTCATAGCGGGTGACGATGATGGTGTCGCCGTGGCCCTCCCGGGCTTCGTCAATGGCGTTGGAGAGAATTTCAAACACCGCGTGCTTGCATCCCTCCAGGTCGTCAGAGCCGAAAATAACCGCGGGACGCTTGCGCACCCGATCCTCGCCCTTGAGCATGGAGATGCTGGAATTTCCGTATTGTTCTTGCTTTTTACTTGCCATGTTTCATACCTGCCTAAGCTTGCCATAATAAATCTAGTATATTATACGCAAAAATGAAAAGAAAGTCAAGAAAGGGCAGTTTGGGACCATCCCAGCAAAAATTCCTATGGAACTGCCGAAATATCTCCCCCGTTTTTGCCCATACTACCACCAAAGGAGCTGATCGAATGGAATCCATCTGGAAAGCCACCGGGCCGATGCCCCATTTCCCGCCGCTGTGGGGGCAGGCTCGGGTGGATGTGCTGATTATCGGCGGCGGCATGGCGGGGCTGCTGTGCGCCCACAAGCTGCAAAGCGCCGGGGTGCGCTGTGCCGTGGCGGAGGCCGGCGTTATCGCCGGAGGCGTCACCCAAAACACCACCGCCAAGATTACCACCCAGCATGGTCTACTTTACAGCAAACTGCTGCGCCGCCTGGGGCCGGAGCGGGCGAAGCTATACTGGCAGGCAAATCAGCGGGCTTTGGAAGAATACCGCAGTCTTTGCCGGAACATCGACTGCGGTTTTACCCCACAGGATAACTATATTTATTCCACCGCCAGCCGCCAGGCTCTGGAGGAGGAGCTGGAAGCCCTGGAAGCTATGGGAATTCCCGCCCAGTTTGCCCAGAATCTGCCCCTGCCCTTCCCCACCCTGGGGGCTGTGAAATTCCCAAACCAGGCCCAGTTTCACCCGCTGAAATTTCTCGCCGCCATTGCCGAGGATCTGACCGTCTACGCCAACACTCCCGTCCGCAGTCTGACAAAGGAAGGCGCTATCACCGACCACGGTCAAATCCACGCCAACGCCATCATCGTCGCCACCCATTTCCCCTTTTTGAACAAACATGGCAGCTATTTTCTAAAGCTGTACCAGCAGCGCTCCTATGCCATTTCCCTGGAAAACGCCCCGCCTTTGGAGGGCATGTACCTGGACGAGCAGGAAAACGGCCTGTCCTTCCGCAGCTACGATGGCTCGTTGATCCTGGGCGGCGGCGGGCACCGGACGGGAAAGTCAGGCGGTGGCTGGAAGGAACTGGAGGCCTTCGCCCGGGAGCACTATCCGGAAGCCTCCATCACCCACCGCTGGGCCACCCAGGACTGCATGAGCCTGGACGGCATTCCCTAT
>CAYYGF010000183.1:0-398 GCA_964471315.1 uncultured Oscillospiraceae bacterium
GATAAAGTGATTTTTGTGGGAAAACATTGAGAATATGACGGATAATTGTTTGATTCTCTTTGGTAAAATGTTAACACGATTTTTAGCAATTCCATAGATGCAAACACCCTTTGATACGCTTTTTGAACAGGTTCAGCCAGATGCGACGGAGATATTAGCAGCGCCCTTTTTGATTTCGGACAGAATTTCAAAAAGGGCACTGCTTTTGTTATTGCGTTTTCAGAAAATTATCATATGTGAATTTGCCGGGGTTTTTGTGGCGCGGGAGCGCCATAAGAATCCCGGCTTTTTCTATTTTCAAAAAGGGCGCTTACCTTTCGGCGCCCTTTCCCTGCCGTTCTCCTGTTTTGGGAGGACGGCTTTTTTCGTTTTCTTAGAACACTAGGGAAACCGAATTC
>CAYYGF010000183.1:408-3813 GCA_964471315.1 uncultured Oscillospiraceae bacterium
ATTTTCAAAAGCCCATCTTTGCCATGGACTTCCAGAACGACGGCGAGATTGTGGGCGGCTGTATTGCCGGAGGACGGCGCTATCTGCACATCAACGCCAACGGCGACTGCGACCCCTGCGTGTTCATTCACTATTCGGATTCCAACATCCGGGAGAAGACACTGCTGGAGTGTCTGCGCTCTCCTATGTTCATGGCCTATCATGACGGCCAGCCCTTCAACGACAACCACCTGCGTCCCTGCCCCATGCTGAAGAACCCGGAGAAGCTGCGTCAGATGGTAGAAACGACCGGAGCCAAATCCACCGACATGCAGTCTCCGGAAAGCGCGGAGCATCTGTGCGCCAAGTGCGATGCATACGCGTCAAATTGGGCTCCCACGGCCGAAAAGCTGTGGCAGTGCAGCTGCGCCTGTAAGGCAGAAAAGAAGGAGGGGTAACATGCGCTCCCTGTTTACCTCGGAAAGCGTCACCGCAGGCCATCCGGATAAGATATGCGATCAGATCGCGGACGCGATTCTGGACGCGCTTTTGACGGAAGATCCCGATTCCCATGTGGCCTGTTATGCTGTGGAGTCCCACTTCGGTGGAACTGAACAGGAAAATATCCGATATTTTGAATCAGAGTCACGCTTTGGCCTTGCTGAACAGGCAGGGGCTGGTTGACCCTGATATTTTTATATCCAAAAGCAATCAGCTGGCAGAGCAGCTTCGCAAAGCCAAGCAGCAGAAAGAAAAACTCCGGGACATGGAGTACGATCAATCCATCGATGCAGCACAGCAGATTCAAGAGGTACTGCTGACAGGGCCGGAGATTCTGGACACATTCGATGGGGAGCTGTTCTGCGAGCTGATTGACAGAATCATCCTGCAGAGTAATACCAAAATCCGTTTCCGGCTGAAAAACGGATTGGAACTGCCGGAATCCATAGAGATCATATCAGGGTGTACCTGAATGACGGCACGGAGATTGACCAGGAGGTCAGCCCTTGACAGAAGGCGGAATCGTGGTATAATGAACATAGAAAAGGGCGCTGCCGATAGACGGTTAGCCCCCTGAGTAGTTACGAAGAAGTAACCGCACTAGTGGGACCTGGGGCGGTTACTTCTTTTTTGTGATCTGAATCATCAGAGCCGCAAAGCCGATAAGTACAAGACAAAACTGAAACAGTTCATCAAAGGATACCACATCGACCAGTAATTATGGTGTGATTGCCACTGGCAATCATTGTATTCTTGTTCGCTGCGCGGAGCACCACCCCTTCCGTATAGGGTCAGGGGCGAGAAGTGTCACCCCCGAGGACAGGGGTTAACCGCCTACCGCGGTGCGTCGCGCAGCGAATCAGAATCCTCTGATTGCCGGTGGCAATCACACCATAATCTAAACTGGCAGCGCCCGGTTCCGAAAGGAACCATGCTTATTCTATCAGATGACAGGATTCCTGTCAAAACATATTTTCGACATCGCCAACTGCTGACGCGGTTGGCTTTTTTCTTTGTGGGAGGTGCAAATCCGAACAGTGTGGTCATCCCCTGCGTGGAGTACGTTATGCGGGGAATCGCTATCGTTCTCCGAAGCGAACGTAGGAGGCGAGTCTGGATTGTGATTCTCGTTGTTGCTGTTGAAAGCACAAGCGCCGGAATCTGAACGAATCCGGCGCTCCTGTTGTTTACTTAATTTCCTGCTCAATGTTGTCAAAGAGATCGTCATTGAAAAACTGCCGCAGGGTGATTCCCAGCCCATCGCAGAGCTTCTGCAGCTCTGGAATTGACAGTACGGTTATCGCGCTGTAAAATGGGAAATCATAAGGAAACGAGGTGGTTCCCATGTGCGGAAGGTTTTATGTACCCGAAGATGGCAGCATCCAGATGATTCGCGCCATTGTGGAGCGGCTGGAGCATCGGAACGTGAAAGTCAAAACCGGGGATGTCTTTCCGGGAGATATGGCGGCGGTGGTTGCCAGCAACCGGCAGCTACAGTCCCAGCCCTTTGCCATGGAATGGGGCTATCACCTCTCCGATGGAAAACGGATCATCCATGCCAGAAGCGAAACGGCTTCGCAGAAAGCCATGTTTGTTGATGGCATCCGCCAGCGTAGGTGTCTGATTCCTGCCCAGCATTACTATGAGTGGGAAAAGGCAGACGGCAGGAAAGTGAAATATGTCATCGAGCCGGAAGGTGCAGAGGGATTCTTTCTGGCGGGAATCTATCGCATGGAAGCGGGAAAGCCGGTGTTCACAGTCCTGACCCGAAGTGCGGCAGAGGGCATCGCTTTCATCCATGAACGAATGCCGGTGATTCTGCCAAATGAGGCGGCAGAGGATTGGCTGAATCCCAAATATCATGGCGATGATATCCTACAGGCAGCCATTACCCAAATGAAATTCAAGATTTGCGAAACAGCATAGGAGGAATCCAATGGCAAACCGATTGAAACAGGAAAAATCGCCGTATCTCATGCAGCACGGGGAGAATCCCGTGGACTGGTATCCCTGGTGTGAAGAGGCGTTCCAGAAAGCGGCAAGGGAGGATAAGCCGATATTCCTCAGTATCGGGTACTCCACCTGCCACTGGTGCCATGTGATGGCCCATGAATCCTTTGAGGATCCGGAAGTGGCAGACCTTCTCAACCGGGAGTTCATCAGCATCAAGGTAGACCGGGAGGAGCGCCCGGACATCGACGCGGTGTATATGTCCGTGTGCCAGGCCATGACCGGCTCCGGCGGCTGGCCGTTGACGATCTTCATGACCCCAGAGCAGAAGCCATTCTTTGCCGGAACCTATTTTCCCAAGTATGGCGGCTATGGGCGATTTGGACTGATGGATCTGCTGGAACGGGTAGCCGATCTCTGGAAGAACAACCGGGAGGAGCTGCTGCGGGCGGGAAATCAGATTACCGCAGCGATCAATCAGAGACAGACAGGCAATGGCTCGCAGCCTGACCGCCGGCTGGTGGAACGGGCATACAGTCAGCTTGCCCAGCGGTTCGATCATAAATGGGGTGGCTTTGGGGCAGCGCCAAAATTCCCGACGCCCCACAATCTGCTGTTTCTCATGCGGTATGCTGATACCATGCAGGATTCCAACGCCATGAAAATGGCGGAGATCACGCTGGAGGATATGGGAAGAGGCGGCATCTTTGACCACATCGGCGGCGGTTTCTCCCGGTATTCCACGGATGAAATGTGGCTGGTGCCTCATTTCGAGAAGATGCTCTATGACAACGCCCTGCTGCTGATAGCCTATGTCAAAGCCTATCAGCACACCAAACGGGAATGCTTCGCGGACACAGCCCGCCGGACAGCGGATTATATTCTGCGGGAGCTGACCGATGAGGAAGGCGGCTGCTATTGCGGACAGGACGCGGACAGCGATGGGGTGGAAGGCAAATACTATGTGTTTACCCC
>CAYYGF010000184.1:0-3802 GCA_964471315.1 uncultured Oscillospiraceae bacterium
TGGACACAACCAGATAGGAAATGGCGGGATATTTGCGGACTCTCGCCATAATCTCGGAATAAACCGAGGCAAACAGGGAAGACCAGAAATAGCCCACGATATCGCTGTAGCCCAGCTTCAGCACGATGCCATATACCGCCCAGGCCAGCACACCGCCCAGGGCGCACAGCAGTCCACCGGGGCCGTGGATGTTGAACAGAATGGAAAAGCCAGTGCAGCCGATCAGCGCGAACAGACATTGCAGGGGCAGGGAATAGGTGATGGCAGGTGCGGAAACTGGAACACCCCACAAAGCCTTGGACAGATTCCATGCCGTAGCGGTACCCAGGGCAATGGCCACCGCCACCAGAAAGACCTGGACGATCCGGTTGATACCGGAGTTGGTATCGCCGTAGATGATATCCCGCATGGCGTTGGTAAACAGCAGTCCCGGCACCAGGATCATCAGCGCACCGATGGTGGCGGCATCGGGATTGGGACAAATTCCCAGCGCGCCCAGACCATAGGCCAGCAGCGCCATGAAAAAGGAGGCGGTGATGGTGCTGAAAAACTGACTGGCCCGCTGGGTGGTGAAGATCTTTTGGCACAGACCAACCAGCATACCGCAGACACCGCCGCACAGGGCATCGATCCAGCGGCCTCCGAAGAACAGGGCGTAGCCTGCCCCTCCCAGAAAATCCCCCAGATATTCCATGGGCTGAGAGAAATGAACCCGCCGCTGGCGCACCTCTTCCAGCCATTTCAAGCCCTCCGACGGTTCCGGCGTCCGGCTGCAGAAGGCCCGGCTTAGGCCGCTGAATTTTTCCACCGCATCCAGATCGTTGCCGTGGGCGCCGATCCGGCGCATCCGGGTAATGGGATGGCCGTCTTCGGTGATGATGCTGACTACCAGGTAATTGGGAATGGCAAACACCTCGGAATCGATGCCATAAGCCGCCAGCACCCGGCTGATGCTCTCCTCCACCCGGAAGGTCTCCGCGCCGCTCATGGCCAGCTCATAACCAAGATCGGTGGCCAGATCCAGTAATACATTATAATCCATGGGAATCCCCCTATGTATCCAAATCGCACACCATAGTATATCATATCCCGCCCAAAAAACAAGAACAAAACGCAGAATGAAACATGCAGCCGCACAATTCATTCTGCGTTTTTTGAAGCAGGTTTATTTTCTGACGAACAAGACACCCAGGGTGCCGGGGCCGCAGTGGCAGGAGACGGTGCAGCCTGCGTCGGTTTCATACACGTGTTGGAAGTGACCGTAGGTCTTAACCGCCTCCATGACGGCGCTGTAGCACCCATCGGTAACAGGGGTCTTGGTGACGAACAGGATTCCGCCATCCAGATCCTCCCGGTTTGCCAGGCGCTCCCGGACATAACCCGCCAGGCACTTGTCGTAATGGCCCCGGTATTTTTTCACCACCACCATCTTGCCGTTCTTGACTTCGATGCAGGGCTTTAAGTTCAGCAGGTTTGCGCCCAGAGCGGCGACCATGGAACAGCGGCCGCCCTTGACCATGTACTCCAGCCGGTCCAGCAGGAAACTGGCCTCCACCTTAGGCGTAAACGTGTCCAGCTCCGCCTTCAGCTCGTCCAGGGAGGCGGCGGTTTTGGCAAGCTCGCAGGCCTTCAGCACCACCAAGCCCTGGCCGGTAGACAGATTCTGAGAGTCCACCACCCGCACATTGTCGAAGCTTTCGGCGGCGATGCAGGCATTCTGATAAGAGCTGGAAAACGCGGAACCGATGTTCACATGGAGCACGCCGTCATACTCCCGGGCGTACCTTTCAAAAATCTCCTCATAGGTTCCCACGCTGCGGGCCGCCGTGGAGCACAGATTGCCGCCAGCGGCCACATGGTCAAAAATCTGCTGAGGGGTGATGGTAACACCGTCCAGGAATTCCTCTCCGGCCTTCATCACAATCAGCGGGACAATGCCAATGTCATACTGCTCCACCAGCGCGGCGGACAGATCACAGGTACTGTCAGACAGAATTTTAATTCTCATACAATTCTCCTACATCTCCTTTTATTGGGTAACAGGTTCGGATGTCATCGTAAAGCAGCAAAGCTCCTTGTCTTTACCCCGCAGATACCGGACGCCCCACTCCCGCATCGCCACCAGAATGGGCATCAAGCTTCTTCCCGTATCGGTCAGCGAATACTCCACCTTCGGCGGGATCTCGGGATACACCTCCCGGTGAATCAGATTCTGGGCCTCCAGTTCCCGCAGCTGCTGGGTCAGCATCTTGGGTGTCGCCGTAATCACCCGGCGCAGATCGGAAAACCGCAGCTTTCCCTCCGACAGATGCCAAAGAATCAGCGCCTTGTATTTCCCGCCGATCAGCTCCAGCGTGGCCTCCACCGGACAGTTCTGTTTCTCGCCCATCGGTTCGCCTCCTTAGTATCCAAAAGGGTAATATGATACAAAATAGTGCATACTTGCTCTTTTCGCATCTAATGGAAGAATCATAGCATAGAACCAACCAGGAGTCAACGAAAAACTTTGGATTGATTTTTTCTGAAGTTTGACCGATAATAGGAATGAGACGGTGTCCGGACAGCGTATGGGCAGCGGCTGTCCAGTCGAAAACCGTCCCATAAACAGAAAAACCGGCGGAAGCCGCCGATACGGAAAGTTTGAAGGAGGAACCCAATATGAAAACGGTAATCCATGTCAACGGAATGATGTGCCCCCATTGCAAAGCTACCGTGGAAAAGGTCTGTAAGGCTGTTCCCGGTACGTTGGACGCGGTGGCGGATCTGGAGGCCAAGCAGGTCACCGTCACAGGGGAGGCGGATTTGGCGGTCATCAAAGCCGCCATTACCGATGCTGGATATGAGGTGGTAGAATAATGCGCAAGGATTTTTGGATGGAGTCCCAAGGCAAGGGAACGCTTCATGGCTGCCGCTGGACACCGGAAGGGGAGCCAAAGGCTGTCTTGCAGATCATCCATGGCATTGCCGAATATGTGGAGCGCTATGACGATTTTGCCAGCTATCTGAACCGGCTGGGCTATGTGGTGGTAGCCGAGGATCACATGGGTCACGGTCAGTCCATCCAGGGCGGCAGCACCCAGGGGTATTTTCACGGCGGCTGGTTCACCGCCGTGGCGGACAGCTACCGGCTGTTGACGAAGACCCGGCAGGAATATCCGGAGCTGCCCTATGTGCTGTTCGGCCACTCCATGGGGTCGTTTATGGCCAGAACCATTCTGTGCCAGTATCCCGACAGCGGCATTTCCGCCGCCGTGATCTGCGGCACCGGCTGGCAGCCGGAATTTGCCTTGCCTGCCCTCATCAAGGTCGTGGAAGGTATCTGCGACCGGGGGGATGAAAGCCAGCCCAACGAGAAGCTGCAAAACCTGGTGTTCGGCAGCTACAACCGGAAGGTGGAGCATCCCAGGACGCCCTTCGACTGGCTGACCCGGGATGCCAGGATCGTAGAGCGCTATCTTGCCGACCCTCTGTGCGGCTTTACCGCCAGTGCGGGGCTTCTGCGGGATATGATGAAGGGCATTCGGTATATCGAGCAGCCGGAAAATCTGGCTGCCATGGACAAGCACCTGCCGGTGTTTTTCATCGCCGGAGGCGATGACCCGGTGGGCAGCTACGGCAAGGGTGTCCGCAAAGCGGCGGAGGCCTTCCGCAAGGCGGGCATGACGGATGTGTCCGTACGAATTTACCCCCTGTGCCGCCACGAGATTCTCAACGAGATCAACAAAGAGGAGATCTACGAGGACGTGGCCCAGTGGCTGAAGGCCAAAATCGGCGTATAACCGGCTTTGGCGCGGAAGGACGG
>CAYYGF010000185.1:0-3724 GCA_964471315.1 uncultured Oscillospiraceae bacterium
CAGCATAGGAGTGATTCTGAGAGGTGATCTCCACCTTCCCGGTGAGCAGGTTCTTCACCGGATGGTTGCCGCCCCGGTGGCCGAATTTCAGCTTATAGGTTTTGGCCCCATAGCTCAAAGCAATCACCTGATGGCCCAAACAGATGCCAAACATAGGGTACTTTCCCCGCAAATCCCGGGCCAAGGCAATTACCGGCTCCACATCTTCCGGATCTCCCGGGCCGTTGGATAGAAAGACTCCGTCGGGATGAAGCTGCTCCACCTGGCTTGCTGTGGTATTCCAGGGAACGATGGTCACATCACAGCCCAAGGCATTGAGACTGCGGACAATATTGCGCTTCATTCCGCAGTCCACCGCCACCACATGAAAGCGGGGCTGAGCGGCAGGAGAAGTCCAGATCTTGGGGGTACTGACCCGGGCCACCACATCCTTGGGCAGCTCCCGGGTTCGCAGCTCCGCTACACCCACCATATCCGGCAAAGCGGCGTCCGCGATCAAGCCTTTGCAGGTGCCCCGATCCCGGATATGCCGGGTCAGCATTCGGGTATCGATGCCCGCCAGGCCCACGATGTTGTACCGGCGCATGACCTCTTCCAGGGTTTTGGTGGCCCGGAAATTGGAGGGCTCCTTGTTATACTCCCGGACGATCAGCGCGCTGATGGTGGGGCAGTCGGTTTCGTAGTCGTCATCGCACATGCCGTAGTTTCCCATCAGCGGGTAGGTCATCACCACGGCCTGTCCGGTATAGGAAGGGTCGGAGAGGATCTCCTGATAGCCCACCATGGAGGTGTTGAACACCACTTCTGCCATAACGCTGCGCTCCGCGCCAAAGCCGTAGCCGAAAAACTCCGTTCCGTCCTCCAGAATCAGCTTTCTGTTAAAATGCTGGTTCACAGCTCAGCCCTCCTTCTTTTTCCGCTGGGACAGCTTTTGCTCGAACTGATCCTTCCGGGTATCCTCCGGAATCGCTGTGGGATAACAGCCGGAGAAGCAGGCGCTGCAATAGCCCTGTCCCGCGCAAAGCTGGCCCAGATCCTCAAGCGGCAGATACCCCAGGGAATCCACCCCGATAATCTGAGCAATTTCCTCCACGGAGTGCTGGCAGGCAATCAAATGGTCACACGAATCAATGTCCGTGCCATAATAGCAGGGATGCAGGAAAGGCGGCGCGGAGATCCGCATGTGGATCTCCTTCGCTCCGGCAAAGCGCAGAAGCTGCACGATCCGCCCGGAGGTAGTGCCCCGAACAATGGAATCGTCAATCAGCACCACCCGCTTGCCCCGGACTTCGCTTTCCACAGGGCTGAGCTTGATCTTGACCTGATCCACCCGGTGATCCTGGCCGGGAGAAATGAAGGTTCTGCCGATATATTTATTCTTAATCAATCCGATTCCATAGGGAATACCGGAATACCGGGCATAGCCCAGAGCGGCATCCAGACCGGAATCCGGTACGCCAATGACGATATCCGCCTCCACCGGATGGGACTTTGCCAGCAGCTCACCGGCCTTGACACGGGCATCGTGGACACTGACGCCCTCGATGGTGGAATCGGGACGGGCGAAATAAATGTATTCAAAAATGCACATCCGCCGTTCCTTCTGACCGCAGTGACTGCGGTCGGACTGGATACCATCGGCGCTGAATGTCAAAATCTCACCGGGCAGCAAATCCCGCTGAAACGCCGCGCCCACTGCCTTCAGCGCGCAGCTTTCCGATGCCACCACATAGGTGCCGTCCTCCATCCGGCCATAGCACAGAGGCCGGAAGCCAAAGGGATCCCGGACGGCAATGAGCTTGGTGGAGGACATCATCACCAGAGAATAGGCTCCCTCCAGCTTGTCCATGGCACGGCTGACCGCCTCCTGAATGGATTTGGCGGTGATCCGCTCCCGGGTGATGACATAGGCGATGGTTTCCGTATCGCTGGTGGTGTGGAAAATCGCGCCGGACAGTTCCAAGCTCTGCCGCAGCTCCAGGGCGTTGCTCAGATTGCCGTTATGGGCAATGGCCAGCTTGCCCTTCAGGTGGTTGACCTCAATGGGCTGGCAGTTGCTTAAGGTCAAGCCGCCGGTGGTTCCGTAGCGCACATGCCCTACGGCAATCTCCCCTTCCGGGAATTTGGCCAGGTCGTCCCTGGTAAACACATCGTTCACCAGGCCGATGCCCTTGTGGGAGGTAAAGCAGCCGTCATCATTGACCACAATGCCGCAGCTTTCCTGCCCCCGGTGCTGAAGGGCATAGAGCCCGTAATAAACCAGGCTGGCCAGATTTTCCCGTTTGGGGCTGTAGACGCCGAACACACCGCATTCTTCGTGGATGCTCATGCACGTCCCTCCAGGCTGGCCTTCACAAAGGACAGGAACAGGGGGTGGGGCTTATTGGGGCGGCTCTTGAATTCCGGATGGAACTGCACGCCCACATGGAAGGGGCGTTCTGTCAGCTCCACTGTCTCCACCAGACGCCCGTCCGGGGAGGTGCCGCTGAGCACCAGGCCCGCCTTGGTCAGGGTTTCCCGATAGTCGTTGTTGAATTCATAGCGGTGGCGGTGGCGCTCCTGAATGCATTCCGTGCCATAGCAGGCCGCCATGGTGGTATTGGGGGCGATGACGCAGGGATAAGCGCCCAGGCGCAGAGTGCCGCCCTTATCCACATCCTCGCTCTGTCCGGGCATGAAATCGATGACCTTGCAGCTGCCCTCCGGGTCAAATTCGCCGGAGTTGGCCGTGTTCAGCCCCGCCACATTCCGGGCAAACTCGATCACCGCGATCTGCATACCCAGGCAGATGCCGAAATAGGGCACCCGGCGCTCCCGGGCAAATTTCGCCGCCAGAACCATACCCTCGATGCCCCGGCCGCCAAAGCCGCCGGGAACGATGATGCCGTCTAAGCCGGACAGGGTTTCCTCGTAATTCACCGGGGTCAGCGCCTCGGAATCGATCCAGCGGATATCCATATAGGCATCCAGGGCATAACCGGCATGGCGCAGCGCCTCCGCCACGGACAAATACGCATCGTGGAGCGCCACATACTTGCCCACCAAACCGATGGTCACCGTTTTATTCCGGTTCTGGATGCGGCCCACCAGCTGTTTCCACTCCGTCAGATCCGGTTCCGGAACCTCCAGCCCCAGTTCCCGGCAGACGATACCGGAAAAATGCTGCTTTTCCAGCATCAGCGGCGCTTCATACAGGTTTGGAAGGGTGATGTTTTCAATGACGCAGTCCTTCTTCACGTTGCAGAACAGGCTGATCTTCTGGAAGATGGATTCTTCCAGCGGCTCGTCGCAGCGCAGCACCACGATGTCCGGCTTCACGCCCATGCCCTGCAGCTCCCGGACGGAATGCTGGGTGGGTTTGGACTTATGCTCGTCGGAACCCCGGAGGAAGGGCACCAGCGTCACATGGATGAACAGGCTGTTCTCTTTACCCACCTCCAAAGAAATCTGGCGCACGGCCTCCAGGAAGGGCTGGGACTCAATATCGCCGATGGTGCCGCCGATCTCCGTAATGACCACGTCAGCATCGGTCTGCTTCCCAACCCGGTAGACAAATTCTTTGATCTCGTTGGTGATATGGGGAATCACCTGCACGGTAGAACCCAAATACTCACCCCGGCGCTCCTTGTTCAGCACGTTCCAGTAGACCTTGCCGGTGGTCAGGTTGGAATACTTGTTCAGATCCTCGTCGATGAAGCGCTCGTAGTGGCCCAGATCCAGATCG
>CAYYGF010000186.1:0-3707 GCA_964471315.1 uncultured Oscillospiraceae bacterium
GAAGCCCGCAGCTCCCATTGTGCGGTGTTGCCTAAAGAATATCAGAGAAATCTGACTGATTCACCTGCCAACATGAAGAAACGCCCGAATCATTTCAGAAATCATTCGGGCGTCACTATCTTACGAACACCCGCCCATTGGCCGGGGCGTCTTATTCTTCCTCTTTCGGCTTGCGGTACTGCTCCGGAAGCGCCCCTTCGCCACCCATGAGCGCAGTCATTTCCTCGATGCGCTCCAGAGGGAACGGGGGATTCGCCAGTGGCTTCATGGCAATGGACATGAGCTTCATGGGATTGTCGTCCGCCAGCACCCGGTTGGAGCTGAGCTCCCCGCAGCGGCGGCAGCGGTGGATGATGGCCCACTCGCCTTTGTTCCGGACCCACACCGCCACCGGCTCCATGATACCGCCGCAGTCGGAT
The DNA here is from genome assembly GCA_964471315.1 of uncultured Oscillospiraceae bacterium. GTDB lineage: Bacteria > Bacillota > Clostridia > Oscillospirales > Oscillospiraceae > Faecousia. Next base: position 420 of record CAYYGF010000186.1, read on the forward strand.
TCCCGATCCCCCGGCTCAATGTCCACATGCAGCGAGCACAGGCAGTTGGGGCAGTGGTTGCGGTGGTCGCTGCCCGCCCCGGCGGGGACCACCAGCCGGCCGCAGTTTTTGCAGGTGAAGGCTTCATCGCAGGCGTGGGTCTTGTAATAGCCCTTTTCGTACTGCCTTTTCTTGATTTCCCGATTCATGGTCATACTCCTCAAAATCCGGCCGGAACCGTGTTTTTCTTCTATTATACCGGAGTTTGGGAATATGTCAATCCTTCCCCGACAGATACTCCTGGGCAAAGTGGGCTGCCGCCGCGCCGTCTGCCGCCGCCGTCACGATCTGCCGAACCGCTTTGGTACGCACATCCCCCACGGCAAACACCCCGGGGTCTGGGTTCGGGTGGACTCGTCCGCCGGGAGATACCCTGCCGGATCCAGCATCAGCTGCCCTTTCACCAATTCCGTCGCCGGCTTGCGCCCAATGCTGACAAACACCCCATCGGTGATTCTCTCCGTTTCCTCCCCTGTGATGCCGTTTTGGAGCGCAACCGCCACGCGGTTTTCCATGGAACGCAAGGCTGTGACGTTGGAATTCCAGCAAAAGTCCACATTTTTTCGACTCTCCAACGCTTTCACGCTGATTTTTTCCGCCCGCAGGGTATCCCGGCGGTGGATGAGCGTCACCCTGTCCGCAATCCGGGACAATACGAGCGCGTCCTCCACCGCGGAATTGCCGCCGCCTACAACCATTACGTCCTTTCCTTTATAAAACATTCCGTCACAGGAGGCGCAGTAATGAACCCCTTTGGCGGCAAATGCCGCCTCCCCGGGAACACCCAGCTCCCGGGGCACCGCTCCCGCGGCATAGACCAGGGTTTTGGCAAAAAAGGTTCCACCGCTGGTTTCAATCCGCTTGGGAACCGCCGTCAGATCGCATCGGAGCACCTCAGCCAGCACCGTTTCCGCCCCGAACCGCTCCGCTCCCCGGCGCATGGCTTCGCCCAAAGCAAAGCCGTCTACCCCTTGATCAAACCCCGGATAATTCTCGATCTGGTCAGTCAGCGCCATCTGCCCGCCGGGACACAGCTTTTCCAGCACCACTACCCGCAGCCCTGCCCGGACGGCATACAGGGCCGCAGAATATCCCCCGGGGCCGCCGCCAATGACGGCCATATCATAGGTGGCAGCCATCGTCTACCGCCCCAAGGTCTGCCGGAGAAAATCCTCGATTTTTGCCTTGGCGTCCGGGGCCGTGATGCTGCCCAGGCGCTTACCCGCCCGGTAGAGGATCAGCGTGGGAATGACCGCAATGTTCTCCTGCCGCGCTATCGCCGGCTCCGCGTCAATGTTCAGTTTGGCAATGGTGCAGCTCTGGCCCATTTCCGCCTCAATGCTTTCCAATGCCGGAGCAATCCGGCGGCAATGGACGCACCAGGGCGCCCAAAAGTCCACCAGCACCGGTTTGTCCCCTTGGATTTCCGTCTCAAATTGCGTTTGACTCAGTTCTTTCACCTTTTCACCGCTCCTTTCCTTTGACAGTATGCCCCATACCGGCGAGTTTATCTGGTTTCCCGGAAAAAAGGGGCATTTCTTCCAAAGAACGCAAAAATAAAATTGACACGGACAAGGATAGAGATTATACTATGGATATAACGATACCACCCTAACTACATAAGGAGAGAATACTATGACCATTACCAAGGACATCCGCTATGTTGGCGTCAACGACCATAAGGTTGACCTGTTTGAGGGACAGTATGTGGTTCCCAATGGCATGGCTTACAATTCCTATGCCATTGTGGACGACAAGGTCGCCATCATGGATACCGTGGACAAAAATTTCACCCACGAATGGCTGGACAACATCCAGAACACCCTCCAGGGCCGTAAGCCGGATTATCTGGTGGTGCAGCACATGGAGCCGGATCACTCCGCCAACATCGCCAACTTCTTGAAAATTTACCCCGAGGCAACCGTGGTCTCCTCCGCCAAGGCCTTCACCATGATGAAGCAGTTCTTTGGGGATGACTACGCCGACCGGCGCATTGTTGTGGGCGAGGGCGATACCCTGTGCCTGGGCAAGCATACCCTAACGTTTGTGACCGCCCCCATGGTTCACTGGCCCGAGGTCATCGTGACCTATGATTCCTACGACAAGGTTCTGTTCTCCGCCGACGGCTTCGGCAAGTTCGGCGCTCTGGATGTGGAGGAGGATTGGGCCTGTGAAGCCCGCCGTTACTATATCGGCATTGTGGGCAAGTACGGCCCCCAGGTGCAGGCCCTGCTGAAAAAGGCCGCCACGTTGGACATTGCCGCCATCTGCCCCCTCCATGGCCCCGTGCTGACGGAAAACTTAAGCTATTATATCAACCTGTACGACATCTGGTCGTCCTACCGGGTGGAGAGCGAGGGCATCGTCGTTGCCTACACCTCCGTCTACGGCCACACCAAGGCCGCTGTGGAGCTGCTGGTGCAGAAGCTCCAGGCCAAGGGCTGCCCCAAGGTTGTCGTCCATGACCTGGCCCGAACCGACATGGCGGAGGCCGTGGAGGACGCCTTCCGTTATGGCAAGCTGGTGCTGGCCACTACCACCTACAACGCCGACGTGTTCCCCTTCATGAAGGAGTTCATCCATCACTTGACCGAGCGGAATTACCAGAACCGCACCATCGGTCTGATGGAAAACGGCTCCTGGGCGCCTCTGGCCGCCAAGGTCATGCACAAGATGTTCGAGGGCAGCACGAACCTGACCTTTACCGACACCACCGTGAAGCTTCTGTCCGCCCTGAATGAGGACAGCAAAGCCCAGGTAGAAGCTTTGGCCGACGAACTGTGCAAGGACTATCTGGCCCAGCAGGACGCCACTGCCAACAAGAATGACCTGACCGCCCTGTTCAACATCGGCTATGGCCTGTACGTGGTCACCTCCAACGATGGCACCAAGGACAACGGTCTGATCGTCAACACCGTCTCCCAGGTCACCAACACTCCCAACCGGGTGGCGGTCACCATCAACAAGGCCAACTACTCCTACCACGTGATCAAGCAGACCGGCGTGATGAACGTCAACTGCCTGGATGTGTCCGCTCCCTTCTCTGTGTTCCAGAACTTCGGCTTCCAGAGCGGCCGTACTGCCGACAAGTTCGCCGGCATCGACGAGCTGCGCTCCGATAACGGCCTGCGGTTCCTGCCCCGGTACATCAACTCCTTCATGAGCCTAAAGGTGGAAAGCTTTGTGGATCTGGATACCCACGGCATGTTCATCTGCTCCGTCACCGAGGCCCGGGTCATGTCCGACAAG
>CAYYGF010000187.1:0-3698 GCA_964471315.1 uncultured Oscillospiraceae bacterium
GCGCAGAATCTCCCTAACCTCCCGGGTCAATCCCTGGGGCAGGGGCAGATCCGGGGTGCCCGCGCCGTAAAGCAGCTGGGCCATGGCTTCCGTCAATTCCGGATCCACCCCCAGCTGGCGCAGCACCAGTCCCATCCCCCCCGGCTCCTGGGCCATGGCCAGCAGCAGGTGGGCAGAACCCACATAACTGTGTCCCAGGCTTCTGGCCTTCCTGGCCGCGCTCTGGATCAGATCCGCCGTCATTGCGTGGTATCGCATGGTGTTCCCCCTTGATTCCCGGAGGGCCGGTAAACCGCTCCCTCCCTTTTCCGGAAAGCATCGCCAAGGGCGGCAAAATTTATTCGGATTTTTTTGAAAAAAGGAATTGCATTTTCCAAAATCCATGTTACAATGATGGTACGTTCCAGTAACGAAAAACTACAAGAAATATTGGAGGTAAAATCATGGCTTACGTTATTACTGATGCTTGTGTCTCCTGCGGTTCCTGTGCCGAGCAGTGCCCCGTTGAGGCTATTTCCGAGGGTGACGGCAAGTACGTAATCGATCCCGATGTCTGCGTTTCCTGCGGCTCCTGCGCCGATCAGTGCCCCAACGACGCCATCGAGGAAGGCTAATTCTTTCTTTCAGCCTGTCTTTGGCCTGCGCAGATAGCTGCGCAGGCCAATCATTTTACCGGAGGCTCTTATGGAACATCTTTCCAATGGCTTTACCCTGGATATTCCGGCAGGCGCATTCCCCTTAAGCACGGATTCCATGCTTCTGGCTCATTTCGTCCAGCTGCCCAGAAACGCCCGGGTGCTGGATCTTGGCTCCGGCAGCGGTACGCTGGGGCTTTTGCTATGCGCCAGGGACAGCATCTGCCGCGTCACCGGCGTGGAGCTGGAGGAAGTTGCCCACCAAGCCGCCCTGGAAAACATCCGGCGCAACGGCCTCGTCTCCCGTATGGAGAGTATATGCGGCGATCTAAAGTCGGTATCTGAGAGGTTTTCGCCCGGCAGTTTTTCGGTCTGTGTTTCCAATCCCCCCTATTTTTCCGGCGGCCCCGCCAGCGGGGAAACGCCCCTGGCCCGGAGGGAAGATGCGTGCACTCCGGCGGAGCTGTTCCGCGCCGTGGCCTGGGCCTTAAAATACGGCGGCGACTTTTTTCTCGTCCACCGCCCGGAACGGCTAGCCGAACTGATCGCCCGGGGTGTGGAAATGGGTCTGGAGGCCAAGCGCCTGCTGCTGGTGCGTCACCGTCCGGATGCCCCTGTCCGTATCATTGCCCTTCAGTTCCGCAAAGGCGCGAAGCCTGGCCTTCTCTGGGAAGAACAAACCCTCTTTGACAAGCAAAACCTTCCGACTCCCTACTATCAAAGCGTTTACCATATCGGATAACGCCAAACTCCAAACTCACATAGGAGGCTGCCCATGTCCGGAATGCTCTATCTCGTCCCCACCCCCATCGGCAATCTGGGGGATATCTCCCAGCGCTGCCGGGAAACCCTGGAAAACGCGGATTTCATTGCCGCGGAGGATACCCGGGTCACCTTGAAGCTGCTGAACCATCTGGGTATCAAAAAAAGCCTTGTCAGCTACTACGAGCACAACAAGGCCTTCAAGGGCGATAAAATTGTAGACCGCATTCTGGCGGGAGAAACCTGCGCCCTGGTATCCGACGCGGGCAGTCCTGCCATCTCCGATCCCGGCGAGGATCTGGTGAAGCAGTGTGCCGCCGCCGGGATTCCGGTGTGTGCCATTCCCGGCCCCTGTGCCGCCATCACCGCGCTGAGCATCTCCGCCCAGTCCACCGGCCGGTTTTGCTTTGAGGGATTCCTGTCCACCGCGAAAAAAAGCCGCCGGGAGCATCTGGAAAGTCTAAAATCCGAGCAGCGCACCATGATCTTCTACGAAGCCCCCCACAAGCTGCTGGCCACTCTGCAGGATCTGGCGGAGGCATTTGGCGGCGAGCGCCCCATCAGTCTGTGCCGGGAGCTGACCAAGCTTCACGAGGAGGTGGTGCGCACCACCCTGGCAGAGGCCGTGACGCGCTACACCGAGACGCCGCCCAAGGGAGAATTCGTACTGGTAGTAGCAGGCGCTCCCGCGGAAGAAAAAGAAGTCCCCTCCGAGCAAGACGCATCCGCCCGGGTCGCCCAGCTGCTTCGCCAGGGATTCAGCCGGAAGGACGCGGTAAAACAGACCGCAGCGGAATTGGGTCTTCCCAAAAATGTGGTATATGACATTGCACTGAAAAACCCGGAATGAGCTGCCTCATTCCGGGTTAATTGTTATAGCCCTGTCATTTTCTCCACGCATTCCTGGCACACGTTTTTCCCACAGAAATTCCGCAGACTTTGGGATGAACCACAAAAGACACAGGACGGTTCATACTTTTGCAGTACGACCCGGTCATTTTCAATAAAAATCTCCAGTTCGTCCCGTTCCGCAATGTCCATGGTTCGACGCAGTTCAATCGGGAGAACAATTCTCCCCAACTCGTCTACTTTGCGAATGATCCCTGTAGATTTCATGTTTCTATCCCTCCTATCAGATTTCTTTCTGGCCGTGCATTTATAATCGACTTATTTGTTTTATCATTATAGTGTCTACGGAAAGCAGAGTCAAATACTTTTTCAAAGCCATGGTGGATTTTGTTAAAATTAGCCATTCATTTTCCCCGCAAATCAGCATATTGTACACCATTGGGAGGTGCGGCCATGTTGATGAGCTGGATTTGGACAGGAATTGTGGCGGTCAGCATTCTGTTCGCCCTGGTAACCGGCGCTGGCGGCGCTCTGGCCGGGGCTGCTCTACGGGGCGCTCAGGCGGGTGTGGAGCTGGCCTTTGCCATGGCAGGGAGTCTGTGCCTGTGGTCGGGAGCGGCTGCAGTCATGGAGGTAGCCGGAATCACTGGGCTGCTGTCCCGGCTTCTTAGGCCTGTGCTTTTCCGTGTTTTCCCCTCCGCGGCCCGGGATCCCGCCCTTGCCGGAGCCTTGAGCGGCAATGTGTGCGCCAACTTTTTGGGTCTGGGCAACGCCGCCACGCCCCTGGGCATCCAGGCCGCGCAGCGGCTGCGGCGGGATGGCGCCGCCACGGACGAGCTGTGCCGTCTGATCGTGCTAAACACCGCCTCCATTCAGCTGATCCCCACCAACGTGGCGGCGGTGCGCAGCGCCCTGGGCTGTCAGACCCCCTTTGACATTCTCCCGGCTGTTTGGATCACCAGTCTGTGCTCCGCCGGGCTGGGCGTCCTGGCAGCCTGGCTTCTGGGAAAGGTCTGGCGGAAATGACGGATTATCTGGTGCCCCTACTTCTGTTTGTCACCATGGCCCTGGCCCTGGGAAAGGGGGAAAACGCTTACGGCCACATGCTTCGGGGGGCCGGCGAGGGGCTGAAGCTGCTCGTTACCATTCTCCCCTCTCTCATTCTGCTGCTGACCGGGGTGCATATGCTGCGGGCCTCCGGGGCTGTGGAACTGCTCAGCCGCTGGGCTGCGCCGGTGTTCTCCCTGTTCGGCATCCCGCCCGAAACCGCCATGCTGGTGCTGGTGCGTCCCTTAAGCGGCAGCGCGGCTCTGGCAGTGGGGGCGGAGCTGATGGCGGAGCATGGGGTGGATTCCCTGGTTGGCCGTACCGCTGCCGTGATGCTTGGTTCCACGGAAACCACCTTTTACACCATCAGCGTCTACTTCGGCGCGGCCGGGATCCGCAAATCAC
>CAYYGF010000188.1:0-3681 GCA_964471315.1 uncultured Oscillospiraceae bacterium
GGATATGGACATTCAGGCTGTTTTCGTAGCCGTAGTAATCGCCGCCCCACCCCACCTCGCACAGGGCATCATAGGTGACGATGCGCCCCCGGTTGTCCAGCAGCTTTTGCAAAATGGTACGCTCCGTTGCCGTTAAGGATACGGTGCCAACCGGGGTGGTGACGGTGGCGTCTCCAAAATCCACGGTTCTGTCTCCCAGAGGAAGCACACACTCCTTCTGAAGCTGGCCCCGGTAAACCCTTCTCAGAATCCCGGAAACCCGCAGCAGAAGCTCCTGCATCAGAAAGGGCTTGGTCATGTAATCGTCCGCCCCCAGCCCCAGACCGAACAGCCGATCACTGTCCGCGTCCCGGGCGGACAGGAACAGAATGGGCACATCGGAATGGGCGCGAATCTCCCGGAACAGGGAAAACCCATCCCCATCCGGCAGGTTGATATCCAGAATCACCAGCTCCGGCAGCTCTTCGGCGATTGCCTGTCGGGCGGATTTGACGCTTTCGGCACTTTTCAGATGATGATATCCCGCGCTGCTCAATTCTTCTATTAGCAGATTCCGCAGTTCCCGGCTGTCGTCCACAATGAGGATTCTCGCGTCCTGTATGGTCTGCATACCGTCACCTTCCTTTGCGCCCATTATACCGGGCAGAAGATGCTTTTTCCAGATTTCACCCGGAAAATTAAGGCAAACTTAAGGGAGAAAACAGGCGGTCATAAGGTTTCGGATGTATGTTCTATTCAGCAAACCGAAAGGAGCAAACCTATGCAAATTGTCGAAACCACAAATTTAACCAAGCAGTACGGCGCAAGTACGGTTGTGAATCAGGTATCCCTGTCCGTGCCGGAGGGCAGTGTCTATGGCTTTATCGGCCCCAATGGTGCTGGAAAATCCACCACCATGAAAATGCTACTGGGACTGGTGAAGCCCAGCGGCGGTGAGATTCATCTTCTGGGAAAGCAGATGAACGAACGGAGCCGGCTGGAGCTTCTGCGGCAGACCGGCTCCCTCATTGAATCGCCCTCCTGCTACGGGCACCTGACTGGGGAGGAAAACCTGCAAATCGTGGCGGAGCTGAAAAACGTGCCGAAGAAGGATATTGACCGGGTGCTGGAAATTGTGGAGCTAAAAGACAGCCGCAAGCGGCAGGTGAAGCAGTATTCTCTGGGGATGCGCCAGCGGCTGGGCATTGCCCAGGCGCTGCTGGGAAATCCCAGGCTGCTGATTCTGGACGAGCCTACCAATGGGCTTGACCCCTCCGGCATCCAGCAGATGCGAAGTCTCATCCGGGATATGCCCAATCGATGCGGCGCAACGGTGCTGATTTCCAGCCACCTGCTGGGCGAAATGGAGCAGATGGTGGATTGGGTGGGCATCATCAACCACGGGCAGCTTCTGTTTCAAGGGAAACTCGCCGCCCTGCGGCAACACAGTCAGGGGGACATTTCCCTGCGGGTGCTGCGTCCGGAAAAGGCGCTGCCCATCCTTGGGAAGTTAGCCAAGCCTGACCGGGAACCGGGGGCTTTCCGCCTTCCCGCTATGCGGGAGGATTCGCTGGCAGAGTTGGTGCGGCGATTGTCTGTTGAGGCCGGGGTGGTGGAGCTGAACCGTCATACGAAATCGCTGGAAGAAATCTTCCTGAGCCTGACGGGGGAGGAATCCAAATGAGAACCCTCTATGCTGAACTGAAAAAGTCCCGGCGCAGGCACAACCTGCTGGTGGCGGTGTGCATTTCCCTATTCGTCCTGTTGTGGGCGACTCAGACCGGCGGCACCGGGGAGGGGCGGCTGGAACAGGGCTACTCCGGGCTGTTTTACGCCGTGCCGGTGATGAATACGGTGGTCATGCCCCTTGGCACGGCGGTGCTGGCCAGCCGCCTGTGGGATTTGGAAAGCAAGGGAAATAGCTGTCGAATGCTGCTGACCCTGCAAAGCCGGAGGGCGCTGTTTCTGGGCAAGACGGTGATTGCCCTGCTGCAAATTCTGCTGATCGGCGTCATCGAGTGCGCGGGCATCCCAGCTCTGGGAAAGCATTTCGGGTTTACCGAACTGCTTGACTGGGGGCAGCTTCTCTGGCTGGCAGTCAGCACCCTTACCGTGAATACCATGCTGTTTTTCCTCTGGCTGTTTCTCAGCATCCGCTTTGACAATCAGGTGCCCACGCTGGCGGCGGGGATGGTGGGGAGCCTGTCCGGGCTGTTTGCCGCTTTCATGCCGAGCCTGGTCAGCTACTTTCTGCCCTGGGGCTACTACATTCCCTTGAGCACCATCCGCATGGACTGGAACCGGGAAACCCGGATCGTCCGCTATTATCCTGTGCCCTATCCCGTCTGGCTGCTGAGCCTCACCGCCACTTTTGGGGTGCTGTTTGCGGTGATGGCGTGGAAAGCGCTGAAACACAAGGAGGTATGAGTTATGCTGCTGCGCTGTATTCGGGCGGAGAACCGCAAACTCCGCCGCAGTCCCATTTGGCTGCTTTTTCTGGCTGTCCCTGCCATTTCGGCGGTATACGGCACCTTCAACTATAAGATGAATCTGGAAATCCTCACCCACGGCTGGTATGACCTTTGGACGCAATACACCCTGTTTTATGCCATTTTCTTTTTCGCACCACTGATTGGTGTGTATGCTGCCTATCTGTGGCGGCTGGAGCACCGGGGACACAACTGGAACCTGATTATGACCGCCCCGGTGCGCCCCTTCTGCCTGTACTTTGCCAAATTCTGCGTGGTAACAAAAATGGCAATACTTACCCAGCTTTGGCTGCTGTTGCTGTTTGTCATCGGTGGAAAACTTGGAGCAGGGCTGGCAGGCTTTCCACCGCCGGAGATTGTTCTCTGGCTCCTCCGGGGCGTTATTGGAGGACTTGCCATCATTGCGTTGCAGCTACTTCTTTCTATGGTCATCCGCAATTTTGCTCTGCCGGTGCTGCTTGTACTGGGAGGAAGCGTGGCGGGTCTGCTGGCTGTCAGTAAGGATGCCGGACTGTACTGGCCCTATTCTCTCATGATCATGGGCATGAACTCCAACCGCACCGAGGATGTGATGGCAGGCGGAATTTGGGGCTTTTTCCTGAGCTGCGCTGTTTTTTTGTCAGCATTTCTCCTGATTGCCAATCTTCTGCTGACAAAGCGGGATGTGGAGGCGTAACTTCGTGGACGAATAGATTGCCATCTATTACCCGACACCTTTACTCACGCATTTAGACCCCAAAAAGTTGTTGCGCCGCAACAACTATTTCTCCCTAAAAGTTGTTGCGCCGCAACAACTATTTCTCCCTATTTTGGGAGGGGTGGTATCGGTATATTCGGAAGCCGAAAATCGGGTTCTATATGCGGAGTAAGTTCACCTGTCGACATCAGACAGGCGCTTTCCGAAGGGGGAATACAATATCCTTCTCCCAATGGAATTGGTGCAAAAAGTGATTGCTGCACAAGCACTTTTTCACCGCTATTATTCTACAGCGAACCCCCTTCCCACGCTATTGACACCCGCTTCCAATGTGATATAATACAAGTAAGTGATATGCAGACGCCCATCAAGCCATTGGCTTGACAAGCGCCTGCATTTTCCGTTTCTTGAGAAAGGAGCCATGCCATCAGCAGCAAATCATCTGCCCGTCCACAACTGCCCCTTAAAAATTTCATATCGAACCGGAGGGAACAACCAGCTTGGGCCGCAAGAAGA
>CAYYGF010000189.1:0-3666 GCA_964471315.1 uncultured Oscillospiraceae bacterium
TCCGTCAGCCCTTCGGGCTGCCACCTTCCCCAAAGGGGAAGGCTTTGGCTGGTGCAACAAATTATAATTTACAGCAGTTACGATACCGAGCTGTACCCAAGAGTGTAACGAATTCATCCCAGCTTGCGCACGCATTGACAGCGGCGACTCGCCGCCACGCCGCCTGGGAAATTGGACTTTACATAAGATACTTTGTGTGATACAATATTATTGCCAGTATGCGGCAATGAAACCACGACTTCATCACAAGGAGAGGATATTCCTTGGCCAGATATGAAATCAACGGTGGCCATCCCCTAAACGGCACCGTCACCATCAGCGGCGCAAAGAACGCGGCTGTGGCCATTCTCCCGGCGGCGCTGCTGGTCAGTGGAACCTGCCGGATTGAGAATGTGCCCAATATTTCTGACGTCCGAATTCTGACCAGTATCTTAGACCGGATGGGTGCAAAGATTGCCACCCCGGAAGAGAGCGTAATTGAAATCGACTGTTCCGAGGTTCAGTGTTCTGAGCCAGACGCCACTCTGGTCACCAGAATGCGGGCCAGCTATTACCTCATGGGCGCGCTGCTGGGGCGTTTCGGCAAGGCGCATGTGGCGCTGCCCGGCGGCTGCAACTTTGCCTCCCGCCCCATCGACCAGCACATCAAGGGCTTCCTGGCCCTGGGCGCGGAGGTGGATGAGACGGAGCAGTATGTGTCCCTAACCCCCAGCGAGGAGGGGCTCCACGGCAATCGGATCAGCCTGGACATGGCCTCCGTGGGCGCGACTGTGAACATCATGCTGGCCGCCACCTTGATTCCCGGCCAGACCATCATTGAAAACGCAGCCAAGGAGCCTCACATCGTAGACCTGGCCAACTTCCTAAATACCATGGGTGCCCGGATCACCGGCGCCGGTACCGATACCGTGAAAATCCGGGGCGTCAACTCCCTAAAGGGCGGCACCTATGCCATCATCCCCGACCAGATCGAGGCGGGCACCTACATGGCAGCCGTCACCGCCGCCGGCGGCAATGTGCTTGTGCAGAACGTGATTCCCAAGCACATGGAGTGCATCACCACCAAGCTCCAGGAAATGGGCGCGAAAATCATCAACTATGATGACGCCATCCGGATCATCCGCACCGGAAAGCTGCGCCAAACCACCGTCAAAACCCGGCCCTACCCCGGCTTCCCCACGGATATGCAGGCCCAGGTCTGCGTGTGCATGGCTCTGGCGGGAGGCGTCAGCCGTCTGACAGAGAGTGTGTACGAGACTCGATTCTTCGGTTACTGTACGGAACTGGAGAGCATGGGCGCCAACATCCGCATCAACGGCAAAACCGCCACGGTCACCGGCGTGGAGCGTCTGTACGGCGCGACGGTCTGTGCCCACGATCTGCGGGCAGGAGCGGCGCTGGTCATCGCCGGTCTGGCGGCGGAGGGCACCACCTATGTAGAGCACATTCACTTTATCGAGCGGGGCTACGAGCACCTGGTTCGCAAACTCACCGCCCTGGGCGCGGATATCCGCAGACTGGACGATTGATAAAAAAGCGGCTTGGGGAAACCCAAAGCCGCTTTTTCGCAAGGCTCAATACCGTTTGTAATCCGACACATCCAGGACAAACAGCACCACGCCGCCGCAGGGCACCGACACCGGAACCGACTCCCCAGACAGCGACGGATCCGCGCCGCTAAGGGACATGGGCTGGTACTGGGTCTCCACCCGCTTGCCGTAGTGTTTCAACACCTGAAGCGCCTCCTCCAGATATTCGTGGTTCAAGCCGATCAAGATGGTCACGCTCTGCTTGCGCAGGAAGCCTCCGGTGGAGTGGAGCACCGTGGCGTAAAAGCCGTGCTCATTCAGCTCTTCGATGGCATCCCGGTATTCGTCTCCCTGGAGAACCGCCAGGATCATTTTGTCGCAGTTCGTATTCTTCATAGGACAAGTCTCCTTTTCCCCATTTTGTTCAGTATAACCGCAGCCGCATGAATTTGGGATAAAGAGGCGGCCAGCCGGATAAAGATTGTATGAATATTACCGCCGCACTCCGGCGGCGCAGGGAGGAATCGTGAATGCAGGAACAATTCATCCGCACCCAGATGCTGCTGGGAGCGGACGCCGTACAGCGGCTACAAAAGGCCCGGGTGGCCCTTTTCGGCCTGGGCGGCGTCGGCGGCTATACCCTGGAAGCCCTGGCCAGAAGCGGCATCGGCGCTCTGGATCTCATCGACAGGGATACCGTCAGCCTGTCCAATTTGAACCGCCAGATTTTGGCCACCCATTCCACCGTAGGCATGTTAAAGGTCGAGGCCGCCCGGCGGCGGGTGCTGGACATCAACCCCAGCTGCGTCGTGAATACCTATCCCGTTTTTTACACCCCAGAAACGGCAGATCAATTTGATTTTGCCCAATACGACTATATTGTGGACGCCATCGACACCGTCACAGGAAAGCTCCAGCTGGTGCAGCGGGCTGTCGAGTCCGGCACCCCCATTATCAGCTGTATGGGCACCGGCAACAAGCTGGACGCATCCGCCTTTGAAGTGACGGATCTATCCAAAACCTCCATGTGCCCCTTGGCCCGGGTCATGCGCCGGGAACTGGGCAAGCGGGGCATCCAGCATCTGAAGGTGGTCTACTCCCGGGAAGAGGCCCTAACCCCCACCGGCTGGGAGGAGGAGGCCGCCGCCCTGGGCAAGCGCCAGATCCCGGGCAGCGTAGCCTTTGTCCCCGGCGCGGCAGGCCTGCTCCTGGCGGGAGAAGTCGTCAAGGACATCGCGCTGGCGGCAAATGGATAGCATTCTTCCCTTTACAAGTCGTTAACATTTCGTCTATTTACTTTTCCCGGGAAGAATGGTATAATGCACAAAAATACGAAGAAAGGGAGGCGGTGTGGTGCGCCATTATTTTGAAGAACTGCGGGACTTCTTTAAAAAGGGAGATATGTTCCTGCTGGTTTTGTGTCTGATCGTTTCGGGCTTCGGATTGGTATGCATTTCCAGCGCTACCTCGGCGGATAAATTCGACGGCAACTTCCGATATCTGGCAGTCCAGACGGTTTCCATCGGCCTGGGTGTGCTGATGTATGCGCTGGTGTCCTCTATTGACGTGGATTCCCTGTCGGAGCACCGGGGACTGATGGTGGCGTTCAACTGCTTTTTGCTGCTGCTTCTGATCCCCCTGGGTACCGACCATGGCTCCGGCAACCGAAGCTGGCTGAAGCTTCCTCTTATCAATGTCCAGCCCGCGGAAATCTGTAAAATCACCTACATTCTCATCATGGCATCGGTGATGTCCTCCCACCAAAATACCATATCCCATCCGGTTTCCGTGATTCACATGGGTATGCATCTGATTCTGCTGGTGGGTCTGAACCTGGCGCTGTCTTCCGATATGGGCGTGTCGCTGATTTTCGTGTTTATTTTCATTGGCATGGCCTTTGCAGGCGGTGTCAGTCTTTGGTGGTTCGCAGCGGCCATCGGCAGCATTGTGGCGGCGTTCCCCGTTTTGTGGCAGTTTTTGGGTGATTATCAGAAGAACCGAATTAAAATCCTGTTCGATCCCACCATCGATCCTCAAGGCATCAACGAGCGCTACCACGCCAACATGAACCTAAAATCCATCACCGGCGGCGGCCTGACGGGCCAGGGCCTGTTCAACGGCAACCGTACCCAGGGCG
>CAYYGF010000190.1:0-3655 GCA_964471315.1 uncultured Oscillospiraceae bacterium
CTCGCGCTTGTAGCTTTCCATATTTTTCTCCTTCGTAAGTGATTCGTAGGGCGGAGTCATGACTCCACCGACGCAGTTTCGATTTTGCTCGGCTGCGCTTGTTTTGGCGGGTGGGTTTTCGTACCTGTTCGGCGGGGTCATGACCCCGCCCTACGGTTGGCTTGATCTCCTTCTCTCAGTCAACAAATTCCGCAACACAGCGGTTGTAGGCGGCAACGGGATCGGCGGCAGCGGTGATGGGACGGCCCACCACAATGTAGTCGGAGCCGATTTCCCTGGCGGCGGCGGGGGTCATGACCCGCTTCTGGTCGCCTGCATCGCCGTCGGCAAAGCGGACACCGGGGGTGACGGTGAGAAATTCCCTGCCGCAGCGGTCATGAACCTTGCCTGCTTCCAGAGGGGAGCAGACGATGCCGTCCAGGCCCGCGTTCTTGGCGGTCTCGGCATAGTGCATGACCACTTCATCAATGGGAGCGTGGATCATCAGATCCCGCTCCATGGACTCCTGGTCGGTGGAGGTCAGCTGAGTCACGGCGATCAGCAGGGGGCGGGTGCCGTCAGGCCGGGTCAGACCCTCCACAGCAGCCTGCATCATGGCGGTGGTGCCCGCGGCGTGGAGGTTGGTGATGTCCACATCCAGGTTGCTTAAAACCGCCATGGCCTTTTTCACGGTGTTGGGAATGTCATGGAGCTTCAGATCCAGGAAGATCTTGTGGCCCCGGGCCTTGATCTCCCGGACGATGCTGGGGCCCTCGGCATAATACAGCTCCATGCCGATCTTCACAAAGGGCTTGCGTCCGGTGAACTTGTCCAGGAATGCGAAGGTGGCCTCCGCGGAAGAAAAATCACATGCGACGATGACGTCCTTACCCATTATTTCGCGCCTCCTATAATTTCATTCAGATTGTTTATTTGATACTTGGCCATGACCTCCGGCAGCTCCCGGATGATGTCACGGCAGACATACGGATTGACCAAGTTGGCAGCGCCCACTTCCACAGCGGTGGCGCCCGCCAGCATCATTTCGATGACGTCCTCGGCAGAGCTGACGCCGCCCATGCCCACCACGGGGATATTCACGGCGCTTGCCACCTGGTAGACCATCCGCAGCGCCACCGGGAAAATGGCGGGGCCGGAGAAGCCGCCCATGGTGTTGGCGATGATGGGCTTGCGGGTGCGCAGGTTGATGCGCATGCCAAGCAGGGTGTTGATCAGGCTGATGCCGTCAGCCCCCGCGTCCTCGCAGGCTTTGGCGATGGACACAATGTCGGTGACGTTGGGGGAGAGCTTGATGATCACCGGCTTTTTGGTGACGGCCTTCACCGCCCGGGTCACCTCCGCCGCGGCTTCGGGCTGGGTGCCGAAGCTCATGCCGCCGCCGTGGACGTTGGGGCAGCTGACGTTGACCTCCAGCCAGCCCACCTGATCCTCTTTGTCCAGTTTTTCGCAGGTGTAGGCGTAGTCCGCCACGGAAAAGCCGGAGACGTTGGCCATCACCGGCTTATGAAAGCATTTTTTCAGCTTGGGCAGTTCCTCAGAAATGACCTTCTCCACGCCGGGGTTTTGCAGGCCCACGGCGTTGATCATACCGGCGGTGCACTCCGCGATCCGGGGGGTGGGGTTGCCGAACCGGGGCTCCTTGGTGGTGCCCTTGAAGGAGAAGGTGCCAAGGCAGTTGATGTCGTACAGCTCGGCGTACTCATAGCCGTAGCCGAAGGTGCCGGAGGCGGGGATCACCGGGTTATCCAGCCCGATGCCGCAGAGGTTGACGCTTAAGCTTCCCACAAAATCTCCTCCTTCTTCATCACGGGGCCGTCCTTGCAGATGCGCTTGTAGCCCGTCAGGGTCTTGCAGGAGCAGCCCATGCAGGCGCCGAAGCCGCAGCCCATCCGCTCCTCGAAGCTCATCTGGCCGGAGGTGCTGGTGGCGCGGTACACGGCCTTCAGCATGGGCTCCGGGCCGCAGGTGTAAAAGTACGTATAATCTTGCGGCAGGGCGTCGGTGACGAAGCCCTTTTTGCCGTAGCTGCCATCCGCGGTGGTCACAGTGACCTGGCAGCCCAGGCGGCGGAATTCTTCCTCGTAGAAGATTTCGCTTTTGGTGTTAAAGCCCAAAACCACGGAAACGGACTTGCCCTGGGAAATCAGCTTTTTCGCCAGGTGGTACAGGGGCGGAACGCCCACGCCGCCGCCCAAGAGTACCGGGTGGCTGCCGGAAAGGGACAGGTCGTAGCCGTTGCCCAGGCCGGTGAGAAGGTCCAGGGTTTCGCCTTCGCCCAAATGGCGCATCTGTTCGGTGCCCTTGCCCACCACCTTGTAGACGATGGTCAGCGTGTTTTCGTCATAATCGCAGACGGAAATCGGGCGGCGCAGGAACTTTCCCGTGAGCTGAATGTTTACGAACTGCCCCGGGGCGGTGATGGCGGAGGTATCGCCGGACAGAACCATTTTGTAGACGCTGTCCGTAAGCGGTGTGTTGCTCAGGATGGTGAAAATGCTTTGTTTCATGGCTCCTCCTTTGGGGGAATAATCAATCAATGGGGAATGCCACTTCGCGGATGGGGGATCAGTAGCCCTCCCCTACAAATTGTTGAATCGATAGCTGGTCGGCGGGGTCATGACCCCGCCCTACGAATGTGCAGTATCGATACCGAGTGTGGTGCTCCGCGCAGCGAATCAAAAATATCTATGATTGCCGGCGGCAATCATACCATAATTTTCACCCATTGGTGTAACGATTATTGACCAGCTTGCGCACGCATTGCCCGCGGGCGCTGCCCGCTTACGCGTCAATCGTAGAAATGGTCAGGGTGGTTTCCTCCAGTACGTCCAGCAGCACCTTGATGGTGTCAAGGGCGGTGAACAAGGTCACGTTGTGCTCCGTGGCGATCTGGCGGATCTTGATGCCGTCGTTTTCGTTGGCGCCGGGATCCCGGGTGTTGATCACGTAGGCAATGTGGCCCTGGCGCAGGGCGTTGGGGATTTCGTCGCTGCTGTCGCTGATCTTGCCCAGCACATGGGTGCGGATGCCGTTGGCTTTCAGGAACATGGCGGTGCCTACGGTGGCCTCGATGTTGAAGCCTAGCTGGTAGAACCGGCGGATCAGGGGCAGAGCTTCCTCCTTGTCCTTGTCCGCGATGGTGCACAGCACAGTGCCGTAATTTTGTAGCTTCATGCCGGAGGCCTGGAGGGCCTTGTACAGGGCGCGGGTCATGGTGCGGTCGTAGCCAATGGCCTCGCCGGTGGACTTCATCTCGGGGGACAGGTAGGCGTCCAGGCCCCGGAGCTTGTTGAAGGAGAACACGGGGGCTTTGACGTACCAGCGCTTCTTTTCCTCGGGATAGATGTCGAAGAAGCCCTGCTCCTTAAGCGATTTGCCCAGGATGACCTCGGTGGCGATGTCCGCCAGGGAGTAGCCGGTGGCCTTGCTCAGGAAGGGCACCGTCCGGGAGGAACGGGGGTTGACCTCGATGATGAATACGTTGTCCTGATCGTCTACAATGAACTGGATGTTGAACAGGCCGATGATGCCGATGCCAAGACCCAGCTTTTTGGCGTATTGCAAAATGGTGCCCTTGACCTTGTTGGAGATGGAGAAAGAGGGATAGACGGAGATGGAGTCGCCGGAGTGGACGCCGGTGCGCTCCACCAGCTCC
>CAYYGF010000191.1:0-3654 GCA_964471315.1 uncultured Oscillospiraceae bacterium
TCATCATTTCCACCGGCTACAACGGAATGCCCAAGGGCTGCTCCGATGACGAATATCCCTGGGAGCGGGAGGGTGCGCACACCAAATACCCCTATGTAGTACACGCGGAGCTGAACGCCGTGCTCAACGCCAATGGCCGGGATCTGCGGGGCAGCAAGCTGTATGTGGCGCTGTTTCCCTGCAACGAGTGCGCCAAGGCCATCATCCAGAGCGGCGTAAAGGAGGTCTACTACCTTTCCGACAAGTATGCCGACTCCATGGCTACCCTGGCCTCCAAACGAATGATGGATTCCGCCGGGGTAAAGTATACCCGCCTGCGCACCCATCTGAAGAGCATCACCCTGGATTTTATCCCCGAGGAAGAACGGAAATTTTAAGGCAGCACCGCATAATGGGGCAAAATATCCGCCGAAGCCCGCAGTACCCACCCAGCGGAGTTGCCTTAAGGCAACACCGCATAATTCGGCAAGGAAGCTCAGCGAGAGATTTTGTGCCAGTTCAAAGGTCCGAAAACGCGGGAATACTGTATGTATTTCCCGTTTTTGGAACTGCAGAACTGGCGCAAAAGATCCGCTGAGATCCGCAGACGCAATTGTGCGGTGTTGCCTTAAGTAAGATTTAAGAAAAATCGATGTATTTTGCGTTGCGCGCCGGAAAACCCTGTGGTATAATGAGCAAAAATGGAATTGGGAGAGGACAATGCTTCAAAAATACTTACTATGCTTTTTGGTGTCCATGGTGCCACTGATCGAGTTGCGGGGCGGTGTGCCCATTGCGGTCGGCATGGGGCTGGATTATTTCAAGGCGCTGGCGGTTTGTGTTGTGGGAAACATGCTGCCGGTACCCATTATTTATCTGTTTGCCCGGAAGGTGATCCTCTGGGGCTGCGGCAAGAAGCACATTGGCAAGTTCTTTACCCATTTCTATGAAAAGGGTGAGGCCGCCGGGGAGAAGCTTAAGCGCCGGGCGGGCAGAAGCGGCTTGTTTGTGGCGCTGCTGCTGTTTGTCGGCATCCCGATTCCCGGCACCGGGGCCTGGACAGGAACCCTCGCCGCGTCCTTTTTGGACATGGGCTTTAAATCCACCTCGGCTGCCGTTTCCCTGGGCGTCGTTCTGGCGGGAATCATTATGGGCGCGGTCAGCTTGACCGGCGTGCATGTATTTGGACTGTAAGGAGAATTCACTATGGATTGCTTATTCTGCAAAATCATCGCGGGGGATATCCCCTCCGCTAAGGTTTACGAAGACGATCTGGTCTACGCCTTCCGGGACATCGCGCCCCAGGCGCCCACCCACATTCTGGTGGTACCCAAGACCCACATTCCCGACTGTAGCGGTGTTACCGCCGAAAACAGCGCGGTGGTGGCCCATATTTTTGAGGTGATTCCCCAAATTGCCCAGGCCGAGGGTCTGACCGGCGGCTACCGGGTGGTGAGCAACTGCGGCCCCGATGCGGGCCAGACCGTGCAGCACCTCCACTTCCACATTTTAGGCGGCAAGCCGCTGGCACTGGAAATGGCGTAACGGAAAACGAAAGATACCAGGATAGCCCTGGTATCTTTTTTGTTGACATTCTGAATTTATTCGCTATAATGGTTCCAGACCGCACAAGCAAATAAGTCTTCGGGGGGCCGGACGCATCCGGCTGAGATTGGGCTTTGTCGTCCTGACCCGTGAACCTGATACGGCCAATACCGTCGGAGGGAAAGATGCATATATGAGATGCCTACTGTGTCGCATTGCACCTGGACGGATTGCAATGCGGTACTTTTCTTTTTTGGAGGGTTTCTTATGCAAACCAAAACCAAGCGCCTGACCGAAAGCGCGATGCTGCTGGCCATGGCCATTGTCCTGGAGCTGGTCTCCAAGAGCTTCATCCCCGAAATGCCCTTTGGAGGCCAGGTCACGCTGGTGTCCATGCTGCCGGTGGTGCTGATCTCCTACCGCCACGGCGTAAAGTGGGGCCTGGTCAGCGGCGTTTGCTACGCGCTGATCGAGATGGTTCTGGGCGCGAAAACCGTGGCCGCCGCCTTCCAGCCCGGCTATTTTGGCGACGAGACGATGATTCTCAACGCCATCCTCATGTGCCTGCTGGACTACCTGCTGGCCTTCACCCTGGTGGGCCTGGGCGGCATCTTCCGGGATAAGATCAAGAATCCCGGGGTTTCTCTGATGTGCGGCTCCCTGGTGGCCCTGGGCGGCCGGTATTTGGCCCACATCCTGTCCGGCTACATTCTGTTCTCCGGCTGGGCGGAGTGGTTCTTCACCCAGGATGGTTTCCCTGCCTGGGGCGCGAACCTGGTGGCCTCCCTGTCTCCTTCCCTGCTGGGCTGGGTATACTCCATCGTCTACAATGGCATGTACATGGTGCCGGAGATGATCCTCACCGCCATTGCCTCCCTGCTGATCGCCAAGGTTCCCCAGATCGTGACCAAGGTGAGCTGACGCCTAATCAAAAAACGCTGCCATTGCTTATGCGATGGCAGCGTTTTTTCCTACTGGGTGCCCCGGGCCAGGAAGAGGATGGCGTTTGCCAGCTCCTGGGCCGCCAGCAAGGCTTCCGCGTGGGTGTTGCCCGCCGCGCCCACCTCGATCAGCAGCGCGCCGGGGGATAAATCCTGGTTGAAGCGCTGCGCCCGGAGCTGAAGCGGGCGGGTGATCCCCGGCACTTGCCGCTCCAGCTGGGCTTGAAGCTTCAGCCCCAGGGAGAGGTTGTCCTCATAGCGCTTGTGGTTGGTGCCCAGCACCACCATCAGCTGGGCGCAGCTGCCCGCGTCCAGCGGAACCCTGGGACGCATCTGGCTGCTTCCCTCCCCGGAGGCATCCCGGTGCAAATCCAGTACCAGCTGAATGCTGGGGTATTCTTCCAGATAAGTGCGAATGGTTTCCCGGGCATCCACATAGGAACCGTTGTAGGAGGGATAGTCGTGGAGCTGACGATCCTGGAGGGTGGGTATGCCGTTTTCCGTCAAGATTTCCGCCACCCGGCTGCCGATGGAGAGCATGTTATAGCGCTCGTCCAGGGTGCGCCAGGCGGAGGTTTCCTCGTAATCCTCGCCGTTACGGGTGTAGCTTTCCGTGGAATGGGTGTGCAGAATCAGCACCGTGGGTTCCGTGCCGTACAGATCCCATTCCAGCTTCTGGGTAAGCAAAGCGGGGATATCGGGATTCTTGCTGCATGCGTAATCCACATCCATGACATCCGCCTCGGAAAAAGAGGGAATGGGCGGCTCGGTGGGGCTTGGGGCCGATGCCGGGGGAGATTCCAGGAAATCCGGCGAAAAAACCTCTGTAGACGGCGAAAACCGGACGTCACGTCCGGTTTCCAAATACATCAAAAACGCCGCGGTATCGGGATGCGACAGCCAGGACAAAAACTGTTCCGGCAGCCCCGAGGCGAACAGCCGGAGCACCAGAGCGCAGGCCAGCGCCGTCAAACCCACCCGAAGGGCGCGCTGCTGCTGATTCAAATCCGCTGCCCCCTTTTCGAGAGTTTTGATACTATTTCTTGATTAAAATCTTTTGTTTTAATCAAGAAGACACCGCCTAACGGCGTTGTCGATTCTATGATTTTCGAGATAATTATGATCTTCATATCGCAGTGCGTCTTGGCTCCCTCTTTGCGGGAGCTGGCAAAAATCTTTGATTTTTGGG
>CAYYGF010000192.1:0-3653 GCA_964471315.1 uncultured Oscillospiraceae bacterium
TGGTTTCCAGGGTGCGGATGTTCCGGCCCTCCCGGCCGATGATCCGGCCCTTCATCTCATCGTTGGGCAGGGTTACCACGGAGACGGTAGTCTCGGCTGCGTGGTCGGCGGCGCAACGCTGGATGGCGGTGGCGATGATCTCCCGGGCCTTTTCCTCGGCCTCGTCCTTCAGCTGCTGCTCGATTTCCTTGATCTTCATGGCGGACTCGTGACGAACCTCGTCCTCCACGGTCTTCAGCAGGTACTGCTTGGCCTCCTCCTGGGTCAGCTCGGAGATTTTCTCCAGGGCCTGGAGCTGCTGATTTTTCAGTTCCTCCGCCTGATTCTGGGTTTCGGCGACCTTCTGGAGCTTTTTGTTCAGCTCCTCTTCCTTGCGCTCGAAGGTTTCGGTCTTCTTATCCAGGGCGGATTCCTTCTGTTCCAGGCGGCGCTCCTGCTTGCTCAGCTCGGCGCGGCGCTCTTTGACTTCCTTTTCGTACTCTGTGCGTGATTTATGGATCTCGTCCTTGGCTTCCAGCAGCATTTCCTTTTTCCGGCTCTCTCCGGAACGGATGGCATCGTTGATCAAGCGGGTCGCCTCCACCTCCGCGGAGCCGATCTCCCGTTCAGCGACCTTTTTGCGGTAAAGGACGCCGATACCAAAGCCTCCGGCCAGGCATACCAGGCAGCCAACAACGGTCAAAATGATCTGTAAAGGTTCCATAAATTTGCAGCACACCTCCTCCTAAAATAATAAAAAATGGGCGCAGAAGGGGTGGGCGCTTGTATCCCCATGTGAAATTGTGCACGACAACCAGCCGGGCAATCCCCGGCCAGACATTTAGCAAAACGCCATGAGGCGCAAAACGCATACCCCGGCCTAACGCCGGATACTCAATGAAACACCGCCGCCAAAGAACACTGGGGCAGCGTACACCATATCGAATCTATTTTACAAGCATCCATCCAGAATGTCAAGGAAAAAAGGTGAAAAGAATTGTACAATTTGCATACACCTGCCAAAGTGAATTGACAATCCGCCGGAGCTGTGTTAAAATAACACCGTAATACTCGCGGGCATGGTGGAATTGGTAGACTCGGTGGATTTAGGTTCCACTGCCAAAAGCGTGCAGGTTCGAGTCCTGTTGCCCGCACCAGCGCAATATAATCCGAACCTGTTTCCCTGTGGGAGATGGGTTCGGATTATTTGTTTTCTTCGGAAGATTTGTGGAAGCCCGTTTCCGATACTATGCGGGGTTTTGCGCCAGACGCTTGCAACACCGGATTTTGAATGATATAATACGATAGAATTAGCAGACGGGCCGAGCAGAGCAGGGGGAGCTGCTGGTAATTTGGAACGCCCTCTCCTAGTGCCCGTCTGCGCTGACCAGCACAGGCGGAGAGGAGGAATCGCATGTATCTTTCCATTGGCAACGACATGGCGGTGCGGGACAAAACCATCATCGGGATTTTCGATCTGGACAACACCTCCACCTCCAAGCGCACCCGGGAATTTCTGGAGAAAAGCGAAAAGGAGGGGGAAGTGGTTCCCTGCGACGATCTTCCCAAATCCTTTGTGCTCACCTCGGAGTACGGCTTTACCCGGGTACATCTAACGGCTCTGAACACAGCCACCCTGGAAAAACGCACCCGAACACGGTAGGCGGCGGCTTTCGGGCATCACCGCATAATGGGGCAAGGAGATTCGGCAAAAGATCCGCAGAAGCCCGCCGCTGCCATTGTGCGGTGTTGCCTTAGGCGCTATTGCATTTTTTGCAGTTTCATGGTAAAATGTCTGAAAAACGAACAAAGGAGGGGTCTGCTTGCGGCGATTGCTTGCCCTGCTGGGGGCGTGTATGATAGCAGTTTGTCTGGTTCTACCGGCGTCTGCGGAAAGCTCTGCCTCCAAGGTGGATTTGCTGTGTACCGTCAATTCCGACGGCGACTGCCGGGTGACCATGACGGTGATCCTGCACCTGGAGGCAGCCTATAACGAGATGACCTTCCCCGTCCCGTCCGGCGCGAAGGATATCACGCTGAACGGCTCCAACGCTACCACCAGAAGCAGTGCCGGGGCAACGCAAGTGGATATCAGCAAAATCACCCGGGACTACGTGGGCGACGCCTCCATCCGAATCGAGTATACCATTCCCAAGGCAGTAACCTATAACCAAGAGGCGGACAAGGCCAACCCCAACCAAACGCTGCTGCAATTGCAGATCCCCCTGCTGTGCGGCTTTGACTATCCGGTGGATTCGCTGAACTTCACCATCACCTTGCCTACCGGGCAACTGAGCAATAAGCCTACCTTCTCCAGCATCTACCGGCAGGACAGCATTGAGTCCGACTTAAGCTACGAGGTTCGGGGCAGCCAGATCATCGGCACCAGCACCGCCACGCTGAACGACCACGAGGGCGTCACCATGACCATGCTGGTACCCCATGCGATGTTCCCCAGCGTCAGCACCTACGTCCGGGAGGGCAACCCGGAGCTGGTTCCCATGCTGATTTTCGCGGGTCTAGCCATGCTGTATTGGCTGCTGTTCCTGCGGACGCTGCCGCTGGTGCGCAGCCGGGCCTCAACCCCGCCCGAGGGCATCACCGCCGGCGAGCTGGGCTGCCGTCTGACCCTGGCCGGAGGAGATCTGACCATGATGGTCTTTTCCTGGGCACAGCTTGGCTACCTGCTGATCCACATGGACGGCAACGGCCGGGTCATGCTCCACAAGCGCATGGACATGGGCAATGAGCGCAGCCAATTTGAAAACCGGGTGTTCCAGCTGCTGTTCGGCTCCCGCCGGGTGGTAGACGGCACCGGCAACCAGTATGCCCTGCTGTGCCAGAAGGTGGCGGGCATGATCTCCAACGAGCGGAATATGTACCGGGGCAGCTCCGGCAATACCAAAATCTTCCGTTGGCTGGCCTGCGTGTCCCAGGTTTTCTGCGGCATCTGTGTGGCCATGAATCTGTCCTCGATTCCGGTTCTGCAAATCATTCTGGCGTTCATCTTGGGCGCTTTCGGCGCGGTGTCCGGATGGCTCATCCAGGACATTGCCTACCGTACCCACCTGCGGGGCAAGGTGCCCGTGTACATGGGCCTTGTATGTATGCTCATCTGGATTCTGTTGGGCGTACTCTGCGGCCAGATCTGGATTCCTCTGGGCTGTAGTCTGGGAGAATTTTTGATTGGTTATTTTGCCGCCTATGGCGGCCGCCGCACCGAGCTGGGCCGCCACGACGGCGGTCAGATTCTGGGCCTGCGCTCCTATCTGAAGCATCTGCCCCGGCCGGACATCGGCCGTCTCTTGGCTAACGACCCGGACTACTTCTTCAATTTGGCCCCCTACGCCCTGGCGTTGGGCGTTATCAAACCCTTTGCCAATGTCTTCGGCCGCCGGAAGCTGGATCAGTGTCCCTACCTGATCACCAGCATCCATGGCAAGCGAACCGCCCCGGAATGGGGCCGTTTGATGGCCAGCGCGGCGGATATGATGGACGCCAAGGCCCGCAGAATGAGCGTGGAGAAATGGCTGAACGTGGACATCCGGATCACCCGCCGGCCAAGAGCGCCCAAAAAACGGCGCAACCCTCAATAGCAAAAAGTGCATATCGACGGAACGCAGCAAAAGAACAATTTAGCGCCCTAACGCCTCCCCTATCAAGGGAGGTGGCCC
>CAYYGF010000193.1:0-3645 GCA_964471315.1 uncultured Oscillospiraceae bacterium
ACCCTTCCGAGCCGCCTTACGGCGGCCCACCTCCCCTTTCAGGGGAGGCTTTGGCCAGTGCGATAAATTCTTATTTCCCCACACAGAACCGTTCAAAGATTCTTGCGGTGATGTCCTCCCGGACGGTGGCTCCTGTGACTTCGCCCATGGAGTCCATGGCTTCCTCCACGTCTGTGAGTACCGCGTCGGGGGTCAGACCCAGCTGTAGGCTCTGCAGGGCCCGGAGCATGGCCTCATAGGCCCGGCGGCAGGCGTCGTATTGCCGGGCGTTGGTGAGAATGGAGCCGTCGCAGGGCGTCTCGTTTTCAAACATGGCATCCACCGCGTCGGCCAGTTGTTCCAGC
Organism: uncultured Oscillospiraceae bacterium; assembly: GCA_964471315.1. Classification (GTDB taxonomy): domain Bacteria; phylum Bacillota; class Clostridia; order Oscillospirales; family Oscillospiraceae; genus Faecousia. The sequence continues at coordinate 345 of CAYYGF010000193.1, forward strand.
CCTTTGCCGGTTTTGGCACAGATGGGAATGACCATGGTAAAGGGCAGGTCGCTGGGGGCTACCGCGCTACCCAGATCGGACTTGTTGATTAGGGCAATGGTGTTTTCTTTTTCTTCACACAGGTCAATGATATCCAAATCCTCCTGGGTAAGCGGCTGGGAGCCGTCGCAGACGAACAGCACCAGGTCAGCTTCCTCCACCGCCTGCTTGGAGCGCTCCACGCCGATGGCCTCCACGGTGTCGGCGGTTTCCCGAATGCCGGCGGTGTCGATGAGCCGCAGCCGGGTGGAGCCCAGCATCGCGGTTTCCTCCACTGTGTCCCGGGTGGTGCCGGGGATATCGGTGACAATTACCCGGTCAAAGCCCACAAGGGCGTTGAGCAGGCTGGACTTTCCCACATTGGGCTTGCCTACGATGGCGGCGGCCACGCCCTGCCGGAGAATTCGTCCCTGGCCGTAGGTTTGCAGCAGCTGATACAGCGCCTTGGTGTCGCTGCGGAGATTGCTGCTGTAGTTTTCCAGACCGAAATCCTCGATATCCTCATCGGGATAGTCCAGCACCGCGTGGAAGTGGCTGCAAAGATTCACCAGGTCGTCATAGATTGGGGCAAGCTTTTTCTGCAAAACGCCCCCTACCTGGCCCGCCGCGTTGGCGGCGGCATCGGTGGTGTCCGCTTCAATTAAGTCGATGACGGCCTCCGCCTGGGTCAGATCCAGCTTGCCGTTCAGAAAGGCCCGCTTGGTGAATTCCCCACGTTTGGCAGGCCTGGCACCCGCCAGGTACAGCGCTTCCAGCCCTGCCGCCAGCACAGCGGGAGAGCCGTGGCAGTGGAATTCCACGGTGTCCTCTCCGGTGTAACTGTGAGGCCCCCGGGATACCACGGCCATGCATTGGTCGATGGTGCGTCCTTGCTTATCGTGGAGGGTGCCCAGCATCAGCTTTCGGTCTGGGACATCGAACAGCGCTTTTTGGCTATTTAAGGTAAACACCTTGTCCGAAACGGCAATGCAGCTGTCCCCGGACAAGCGGATGATGCCGATGGCACTGACCTGATTACCAGTGGACACGGCGGCGATGGTGTGGGACATGGTTGTCCTCCTATCTTTTTAAGAACGCAAGGGGATCGCCCTCGCTGGCAATAAAGTGCATCAGCATATACGCGCACATGATGGCCACATTCTCTTCCCGCAGAATGCGCTTCGCTTCCTCCCGGTTCGCGAGAATCACCTGGATTTCCTCGGAGGCCTCCTGGTGGCGGCTGGTGGGACTGCCGCTGCAATAGCCGAACACGGTGCCGCAGCTTTCGTCGGTCATGCCGATGGTGGTAAAGAAGGGGCGGGAGCAGCTCCCGGCCTCCACAGGAGCGAAAGTCAGCCCGGTCTCCTCGTACATCTCCCGGATACCGGCTGCCAGCATATCCTCGCCCGGTTCCACCAGCCCGGCGGGAAATTCGTAGACAAACCCGCCAAGAGGATAGCGGTACTGGCGGATCAGTACCACTCTGTCCTTCTGCTCCCCGTATACACCGTAGAGGATCACGCCGTCCGGCTTGTTTTGGTGGGAGACGGCCTTCAGATCGGAAATCTCCTTCGCCCGGGAGGCAACATAATAAGGAGAAGCGCTGCCGTCCCGGTGGATGGCTTCCAATTCGTATAAATTCAGAAAGCGGTTGTCCGTCTGTTTTTGAATGCGTCCAATCCGGCTCATAGTCGGCCTCCTCAATGGATAATAACAAATTATAGCATTCCTGTACTAAAAATGCAATATCCGGGCATAATTCCCAAGAGGTGATGACGGTGACGGATGGAGAGATCCGCAGACAATTTGACGGCGCGGAGGATTTTATTGTAAGAGAACTGGTTTGCGGCGGCTTTACGCTTTACGCCTATGCCATTGACGGCCTGGTTTCCGGCGGGGATATGTCGGAATACATTCTCAAACCCATTGCGGATCATCTCACGGGGGAACGGATGGAAGAACTCTACGAGGCTGCACTCCATGGCGGGGTATATAATAGTGTAGCAGATCCCTGCACCGATCTGAATACCGTGGCAAAAAAGCTGGTCAACGGCTTCTGCGTGGTGCTGTTTCCGGGAGCCGGAGCGATTGCTTTTGAAATCAAAACCGGTGTCAAACGGGGCCCGTCCGCCCCGGAGGTGGAAAATACCGTCAAAGGGCCAAAGGATGCCTTCGTGGAAACCATCCGGGTCAATACCAGCCTGCTAAGGCGGCATCTGCGAACCCCTGATCTGCGCCTGTATGGAACAACCGTCGGCCGGCGGAGTCTGACCAATGTCACCGTCGTCTGGATTCAAGGACTGACGAATCCGGATTTGGTGGAACGGTTGAAGGCGCGGCTGGATAGTATTGATATTGATGGTTTCCTGTCCCCGGCGGCGGTTGAGGAATACGTCACCGGTTCCCGCGCCACAGCCTTTCCGCTGCTGCAATATACCGAGCGACCGGATCGATTTTGCCAGGGACTGCTGGACGGCCGGGTGGGCCTTATGGTGGATGGACTGCCGTTGGCTTATCTGGCGCCAGCTGACCTTGGGTATTTAATGGAAAGCGCCGAGGACAGAAGCCGGGATTTTATCACCGCCTCCTGTATCCGCTGCCTGCGTTACGGGGCGCTGCTGACAAACCTGCTCCTGCCGGGACTATATATCGCAATGGTAACCTTTCATCAGAACTGGATTCCGGAAGGTCTGCTGAATATCATATTAAACAGCAAACAGGACGTACCCTTTTCTACGGCAGGGGAAGTATTGAGTCTGCTGATCTCCTATGAATTGCTCCAGGAGTCTGGGATTCATCTGCCACAGGCGGTGGGGCAATCGGTTTCCACCATCGGCGGTATCCTGGTAGGTACGGCGGCGGTAGAGGCAGGGCTGGTTTCACCGATGGTGCTGATTGTGGTCAGTATAGCGGGGGTATGCGGTTTTGCCCTGCCAAACCGGGATCTGGCGGAGGGAATCCGGGTATGGCGCTTTGGCATTGGCATAGCGGCGGCCTTTCTGGGGATATGGGGTGTGCTATTGGGGGCAAGCCTGCTGGTATTTCATCTGGCAACAATAAAGTGCTTGGGAGTTAGATTCTTGACGCCATATCCTGGTGGGAGGGGTTTGTTAAGGAGAAGATTGAAGAATCAGAAAAGCAGGGATCCGAGACTTCAAACAGAGGATAAGAAAAATCAGAAATAAAAAAATGAAAAAAACCCTTGACAAACGCAGCAGGAAATGATAGTATAAGCAAGCTTTCGGCGCGGGGCGCTGGCGAGTGCGAAAATGCGCAAAGGAAA
>CAYYGF010000194.1:0-3595 GCA_964471315.1 uncultured Oscillospiraceae bacterium
GGAGCAGGCAACGCTTCTTCCGGCGGCATCACGGCTTCTTCTGACACTTCTTCAGAAGGGGGAGCGGCGGCTTCTTCCGGTGGTGTTTCCCCATCGGGAGAATCGGACGGCTCCAGGGGAGAATCCTCCGGTGGCGCGGCGGGCTCCTCGGTTGTGATTTCTTCTGTTTTTGTTATTGTGACTTCTTCTGCTTCTGTTATTGTGACTTCTTCTGCTTCTATTATTGCGATTTCTTCTGCTGGGGTTTCTTCTTCCGCAAAAGCGGGCAGTGGAACGGTGGTAAGGAAACACAGTGCCAGGAAAAGAGACAGTAGCCGAATATGGTATTTTTTGCTGGTTTTCATAAAAATTCCTCCGATGTTGTTTTCTTGATGATCTTGATGATAACATAAGAAGACATGGAGAAATTAATGATAAAGAGGTAGATATAATCAAAAAATTGGTAATTATGACCAAACACCAGGAGAGAGACAGGAAGAATGGATTGGAAGAAAAACCCAGCGGCCAGAACTTGAAAGAAGCAAGTTTGGCTGCCGGGAGGGGGCAATCTTGTGGAATTGGGCATAAAAAAACGAGGCGTCCGCCCCGGAATTGTGGAAATTTTTCATTGACAAAGTTTGTACAAGATGCTATAATGAATGTCCATACTGTGGTACTATGCCTATTTCTGGACTTTACTTCCAACATGGTTATTTTAGCACAGGAAGGAGCGGCTGTCAAGGGGTAACTTTGTAACAACTGACAACCGGCCCAAGCGTATCATAAGCGACACACAATTCGTAAGAAAGGCTGTGATGATCCATATGGCAATGGTCAAGGACGTAATGTTCGGCAAGACCATGCGTAAATCTTACGCGAAGTATGAAGAGATTCTGGAAATTCCCAACATGCTGAAGATCCAGAAGGACTCCTACCAGTGGTTCCTGGAAACGGGACTGCGGGAGGTGTTCCAGGACGTCGGCACCATCACCGACTTCTCCGGCAAGCTGGAGCTTTCCTTCCTGGACTACACCATGGAGGACAAGCCCAAGTACACCATCGAGGAGTGTAAGGAGCGGGATGCCACCTACGCCAAGCCCATCAAGGTGCGGGTGCGTCTGCGCAATACCGAGACCAATGAGATCAAGGAACAGGAAATCTTCATGGGCGATTTTCCTGTTATGACCAACGGCGGCACCTTTGTCATCAATGGCGCCGAGCGTGTCATTATCTCCCAGATCGTTCGCAGCCCTGGCATGTACTATGGCCACGAGGTGGATAAGGCGGATCAGCATACCTACACCGCCACCGTCATTCCTTACCGGGGCGCCTGGCTGGAATACGAGACGGACAACGCCAATGTATTCTGGGTGCGCATCGATAAGAACCGCAAGCTGCCTATCACCTGCCTGATCCGCGCCCTGGGCGTGCAGACGGACGAGCAGATCAAGGCCCTGTTTGGCGAGGATGAGCGGATTCTGGCGACCCTGGACAAGGATCCCTGCAAGACCCGGGAGGAGTCCCTTCTGGAGATCTACCGCCGCCTCCGGCCCGGTGAGCCTCCCACGGTGGAGACTGCCACCGCCCATCTGGAGGGCCTGCTGTTTGACCCCCACCGCTACGATGTGAGCAAGGTCGGCCGCTACAAGTTCAACAAGAAGATGGACATTTGGAGCCGCTTGTCCGGCCAGGAGGCCGCCGAGCCCATTGCCGATCCCATGACTGGCGAAATTCTGGTTATGCCCGGGGAGTTCATTTCCCGTGCCCAGGCCCACGACTTAAGCCGCAAGGGCGTCAACGAGGCCGTTGTCAAGGTTGGCGACAGCAATGTTAAGGTGTTCTCCAACAACATGGTGGATATGTCTGCCTTTGTGGACTTCGACCCCAAGGAGTACGGCATCAAGGAAAAGGTCTATTTTCCTGTGCTGAAGGAAATGCTGGAGACGGTTCCCGCCGACGGCTGGAAGGACGCCATCGCCGAGCGCTACACCGATCTGATCCCCAACCACATCATCGTGGACGACATCATGGCCTCCATCAACTACCTCAACTGCGTAGCCATGGGCATCGGCACCCCCGATGACATCGACCACCTGGGCAACCGCCGTCTGCGCTGCGTGGGCGAGCTGCTGCAAAACCAGTTCCGCATCGGCTTCAGCCGTCTGGATCGGGTGATCCGGGAGCGGATGACCGTCCAGGATCTGGACGCCGTCACCCCCCAGAGCCTGATTAACATTCGGCCTGTCACCGCCGTTATCAAGGAGTTCTTCGGTTCGTCCCCCTTGTCTCAGTTCATGGATCAAAATAACCCCCTGGCGGAACTGACCCACAAGCGCCGTCTGTCCGCCCTGGGCCCCGGCGGCTTGAGCCGTGATCGGGCTTCCTTCGACGTGCGAGACATTCACTACACCCACTATGGCCGTATGTGCCCCATCGAGACCCCCGAAGGTCCCAACATCGGTCTGATCAACTACCTGGCCACCTTTGCCAAGATCAACGAGTACGGCTTCGTGGAGGCGCCCTACCGGAAGGTGGATAAGGCCACCGGCTTTGTCACCAAGGACGTGGAGTATATGACCGCCGATGTGGAGGACGACTTCTACATTGGCCAGGCCAACGAGCCTTTGGATGAGAACGGCTGCCTTGCCAACAAGCGTATCACCTGCCGCCACCGCAACGAGATCATTGAGGTGGATCGCCAGGTCATCGATTATATCGACGTGTCCCCCCGGATGATGATCTCCATCGCCACCTCGTTCATCCCCTTCCTGCAGAACGACGACGCCAACCGTGCCTTGATGGGCGCCAACATGCAGCGTCAGGCTGTGCCGCTGCTGACCACCGAGCCTCCTGTGGTTGCCACGGGCATCGAGCACAAGGCCGCCGTGGACTCCGAGGTCTGCATCAAGGCCAAGGGCCCCGGCACCGTGTCCGCTGTCTCCGCTGACAGCATCACCGTCAAGTATGACAGCGGAGAGGTCTGCACCCACCGGCTGACCAAGTTCGCCCGCAGCAATGCCGGCACCTGCATTAACCAGCGGCCCATCGTGGTGGTTGGCGAGCGGGTGGATACCGAGCAGATCATTGCCGACGGCCCCTCCTGCTCCGGCGGCGAGGTTGCCTTGGGCAAGAACGTGCTCATCGGCTTCGTCACCTGGGAAGGCTACAACTACGAGGACGCCATTTTGCTGAACGAACGCCTGGTGCGGGAGGACGTGTTCACCTCCATCCACATCGAGGAGCATGAGACCGAGGCCCGGGATACCAAGCTTGGCCCCGAGGAAATCACCCGGGACATCCCCAATGTGGGTGAGGATACGCTGAAGGATCTGGACGAAAACGGCATCATCCGCATCGGCGCGGAGGTGCATTCCGGCGATTATCTGGTGGGCAAGGTCACCCCCAAGGGCGAGACGGAGCTGACCCCCGAGGAGCGGCTGCTGCGGGCCATCTTTGGCGAGAAGGCCAGAGAGGTTCGGGACACCTCTTTGAAGGTGCCCCACGGCGAAAGCGGCATTGTGGTGGACGTGAAGGTGTTCACCAAGGAAAACTCCGATGAATTGGCCCCCGGCGTCACCAAGTCCGTCCGGGTCTACATCGCCCAGAAGCGGAAGAT
>CAYYGF010000195.1:0-3342 GCA_964471315.1 uncultured Oscillospiraceae bacterium
CGCGCGCCCGCGGGGGGGGGGGGGCCCCACCCCTCAGTCAGCTTCGCTGACAGCTCCCCCCAAGGGGAGCCTTGGGCAAGCCGCCCTACCGTGACGGGTGTTCATTCGATAAAGGACAATGCAGCTGACGAGAGCCGATCAGCACAAAAGCTTATCTCTCCTATCTTAAAATTCTATTCTTATTTTGAGGTAATTTCTTATGACCGACACAAAAAAGTATGAAGGCATTATTCCTGCTTTCTACGCCTGCTATGACAGCGAAGGCAACATCAGTCCCGAAGGCGTTCGGGCGCTGACCCGGTATTTTATCGAAAAGGGCGTCAAGGGCGTTTACGTTGGCGGCTCCTCCGGTGAGTGCATTTACCAGGGCAAGGAAGAACGCAAGGTCGTCCTGGAGAACGTCATGGCCGAAGCCAAGGGCAAGCTGACGGTGATTGCCCATGTGGCTTGCAACAATACCGCCGACTCCCAGGAGCTGGCAGCCCATGCCGAGAGCTTGGGTGTGGATGCCATCGCGTCCATTCCGCCCATCTATTTCCACCTGCCTCCCTATGCCATTGCCAAATACTGGAATGACATTTCCGCAGCCGCTCCCAAAACCGATTTCATCATCTACAACATCCCCCAGCTGGCGGGTGTCAGCTTGACCGTGCCCCTGCTGAAGGAAATGTTGAAGAATCCCCGGTGCATCGGCGTGAAGAACTCCTCCATGCCCACCCAGGATATCCAGATGTGGCGGGACGAGGGTGCCATCGTGTTCAATGGCCCCGATGAGCAGCTGATCTGCGGTCTGGCCATGGGCGCTGTGGGCGGCATCGGCGGCACCTACGCGGCGATGCCCGAGCTGTACATCGGTATGCGGGAGGCGCTGCTTTCCGGCAACCTGGCTAAGGCCCAGGAAATGCAGAACGAGGCCTGCCGGATCATCTACAAGATGTGCTCCGGCCACGGCAACATGTATGCCGTGATCAAGGAGATTCTCCGCCGCAACGGCGGTCCCGACTGCGGCAGCGTCCGTGCGCCGCTGGCAGAGCTGATCGACAGCGACTACGCCATCGTGGACGAGTGCGTGGCCATGATCAACGCGGCCATTGCCAAGTATTGCTAAGTTACGCAAGCCGCCGGGATAATCTCGGCGGCTTCCCTTAAAAATGGAGACAACAATGGAATTCATGGAACCCCTGCAAATCCTCTGGGACTACCTGGGGATGCACCAGGCCCCGGAAAAGGCCGACTGCATTGTAGGCTTCGGCAATTTCAATACCAACATCGCCCGCCGGGCAGCGGAGCTGTACTGTCAGGGCTACGCCCCCAAGGTTCTGTTCACCGGGGGTCTGGGCCGGAACACGGCGGGGCTGCTGCCGGAGCCGGAGGCGGTGCGGTTTGCCCGGGTTGCCATGGCGTGCGGCGTGCCGGAGGCGGACATCCTGATGGAAACCGAGTCCACCAACACCGCCGAGAACATTCTGTTCACCCGGCGGCTGCTGGAGGAACGGGGAATTCCCCATAGCCATCTTCTGGGCGTCCACCAGCCCTTTATGGAGCGGCGGATCTTTGCCGCCATGGGCGTCTACTGGCCGGAGCCGCGCTTTACCGTCACCTCCCCCCAGGTGACCATCCCCGAATACCTGGAGGACGCAAAAAAACAGGGCGTCACCGAAAACGCCGCCGTTTCTGTCATCGTGGGGGACTTCCAGCGGATGGATCTGTACGCGAAAAAGGGGTACCAAATTCCCCAGGAGATCCCGGAGGAGGCCTGGGCCGCGTTTCGTCAGCTTGTTGCCCTGGGCTATGACAAACAGCTGGCAAAATAGGAAAAATTGACAAATTTTCGCGAGATTCTCCTATTGCGCAAAGCGCTTCCTGTGCTATAATAAAATTACATCAAATACCAGAGGAGGAATTTCCCATGCAGTACTTAGGCATTGAATACCAGATGAAGCATGCCCCCAAGCTGGATCCCACCTTCATTCCCTTCGGCGTTTGGCGCGCGGCTTATCTGAAGGACGCAAAGCAGCCCATCGCCATCGCTGTGGAGCGTGACCGGGGCCGGGTTTCCGTGCATAAGACCTTTATCCACGGCACCCCCGAAATGGCCGAGGCAGACTACCGCTATGTGGAGCGGTATGTGAAGTTCCTGCTGTGGTCCATTGGTGGCTTCCGTGTTTCCATCTGCGGTTGCTCCGAACTGGCCAAGAAGCTGCAGCAGGCCTATCAGCCTGGCGGCGAGCGGGCTTTCGACTACACCTTCGTCAACCAGCTCTACGAGGAGAAACTGGAGATTCTGGATCTGCCCCTGGAGGCGTGCCCCGCCCCCAATGAATCCGCCGAGCCCATGGGCGGCAATATGGACGGCTGCCGGATCGGTTTTGACGCTGGCGGCTCTGACCGGAAGGTTTCCGCCGTCATCGACGGCGAGTGCGTCTACTCTGAGGAAGTGATTTGGTTTCCCAAGCTGAACGAGGATCCGGATTACCACTTCGGCCACATTGTGGAGGCCTTCAAGACCGCCGCCTCCAAAATGCCCCGGGTGGATGCCATCGGCGTTTCCTCCGCCGGTGACTTCATCGGCAACGAGCCCCGTGTGGCGTCCCTGTTCATCAAGGTGCCCCGGGAGAACTGGGACAAGGTCAAGACCATCTATGACCGGGCTGCCGCGGAAATCGATCCCAATGTTCCGATTCTGGTTGCCAACGACGGTGACGTGTCCGCGCTGGCCGGCGCTATGGGCCTGGGCAAGGGCAATCTGATGGGCATTGCCATGGGCACATCCGAGGCTGTGGGCTATGTGGATAAGGACAAGAACGTGCTGGGCTGGATCAACGAGCTGGCTTTCGCGCCTGTGGATCTGCAGGTGGGGGCCATGCAGGACGAGTGGTCCACCGACTACGGCGTGGGCTGCAAGTATTTTTCGCAGGATGCCGTCATCAAGCTGGCTCCCGCTGCCGGGATTGCGATTCCCCAGGAGCTGTCCCTGGCGGAGAAGCTGAAATTTGTCCAGGGCCTGATGGCTCAGGATGATCCCCGGGCCATCGCCATTTTTGAAACCATCGGCGCGTACCTGGCCTACACCGTGGTGCTGTACTCCCAGTTCTACGACATTGAGCACATGATGCTCATGGGCCGGGTGATGTCCGGCAAGGGCGGCGACACCATCCTTCGGGTGTGCAATGAGATTCTGGCGGAGGAATACCCCGACCTGTCCAAGAAATGCGAAGTCATGCTCCCCGATGAAAATACCCGCCGGGTCGGCCAGTCCGTGGCTGCGGCCTCTCTGCCGAAGCGCAAGTAAACCGAATATGCAACGAAGAGCGGCGCCCGGGCGGGCGCCGCGTCTTTGAT
>CAYYGF010000196.1:0-3329 GCA_964471315.1 uncultured Oscillospiraceae bacterium
CCCCCAAAGGGGGAGGCAAGGGCGGAAAACAAAGCCTCCCCTATTCGGGGAGGTGGGCCGCCCCAGGGCGGCTCGGAGGGGTGCGTGCGGGAGTAATTCAGCAAGCTGTTTGGTTCACCCCTCAGCCACAGCTTACGCTGTGACAGCTCCCCTGCGAGGGGAGCCGTAATGTCGTGCTGCTGAATCAACCCGATCCGCATTTTCTGCAATAAAACCCAAGCCCCCGGTTCCCAAAAAAGAACCGGGGGCATCTGTATCACATATTCACCACATTCTGGGGCGTTCCGTTTAAGAATCCCCGGATGTTTTCCACCACGCAGTCCAGCAGCCGCTGGCGGCTCTCCACCGGGGCCCAGGCGATGTGGGGGGTGATGATGCATTTCCGGGTGGAAAGCAGGGGATTGTCCTCCCGCATAGGCTCCTGGGAGACCACATCCACCGCCGCGCAGCGCAGCTTTCCGTCCCGCAGCGCCCGGGCCACCGCCGCCTCATCCAGCAGGCCGCCCCGGGCGGTGTTCACCAGCATGGCGCCGTCCTTCATCTTGGCGATGGTGTTTTCGTTGATGAGCTTTTCTGTCTCCGGGAACAGGGGACAGTGGAGGGTGAGAATATCGGACTGGGCAAGCAGGGTGTCCAGATCCACATATTCCCCGATTGCCCAGCCTTCGTCGCACTGGCTGCGGCTGTAGGCGATGACGCGCATCCCAAAGGCCTTTGCCAGCCTGCCCACCGCCCGGCCAATCCGGCCAAAGCCCACAATGCCCAGGGTTTTGCCCCCCAGCTCCATCTGGGGCGTCAGCCAGTAGCAGAAGCTCTCGCTTTTGCACCAGTCCCGCTGGTGAACGGAGTGGTTGTGCAGTCCGACCCGGTGGCACATCTCCAAAATCAGCGCCATGGTGAACTGCGCCACAGCGGCGGTGCCGTAGTCCGGCACATTGGTCACTGGAATGCCCCGGCGGGCACAGGCGTCGCAGTCCACAATGTTATAGCCCGTGGCCTGGACGCAGATCAGCTTGATGTTGGGGCAGGCGGCGAGGATGGTTTCCGTAATGGGCACCTTGTTCACCAGCACGATCTCGCTGTCCCCGATCCGGGCGATGGTCTCCTCTTGCGTGTCGGTACGCTGGTAGATGGTCACCTCGCCGAACTGGCGGATGCAGTCATAGGACAGATCACCGGGATTCAGCGCCCGGCCATCCAAAATCACGATTTTCATACGAATATCTCCTTGCAATGTGGATGATTTTTTGATAGGATAGGGAAAAGTATTTTCGCGGGGGGACTATGGAACTGATTTATTTGGACAAGGAGATCGTGGCCTGCGTCAAGCCGCCCCGGGTGCTGTCCACCGACGAGCCGGGGGGACTGCCGGAGCTGGTGCGTCATGCTCTGGGAAATCCCAATGCCGACGTGCGCACCGTTCACCGGCTGGACCGGGTGGTCAGCGGAGTCATGGTGCTGGCCAGAAGCGCTGCCGCCGCCTCCGAGCTGTCCCGGCAGATCCGGGAGGATCAATTTACAAAAGAATACCTGGCGGTGGTACACGGCTGCCCGAAACCGGAGAGCGGCACCCTAACCGACCTTTTGTACCGGGACAAGGCCCGCCGGATGACCATGGTGGCCAGTCACCCGGGTAAGGGCGTCCAGGAGGCGGTGCTGGACTACCAAGTGCTCCATTGCACCGGGGATATTTCCCGGGTAAAGGTTCATCTTCGCACCGGCAGAACCCACCAAATCCGGGTGCAGTTCGCCAGCCGGGGGATGCCCCTGGTGGGAGAGCGGAAGTACGCCACCCTGGACGACCCCTGCGAAATCGCCCTGTGGTCCCACAAAATCGGGTTTTTCCACCCGGCGACAGGGGAGCGGATGGAATTCTCCCAGGAGCCGCCGGGAGGATACCCCTGGACTTTGGTTTGATTATAGCATGGTTTCCTCTGGTTGAAAAGAGCATTTTGATCCCGGAAAGGAGAAACGGTATGTCCCATTACGACTTTTTTCAGAATAAGGAATGTGAGTATTTTCCCTGCCACAAGGGAGCAGACCCGGAGACCTTCAGCTGTCTGTTCTGCTATTGCCCCCTGTACTGCCTAGGGGAAAACTGCGGCGGCAATTTCCGCTATACATCAAAAGGCATTAAAGACTGCACCAACTGCCTGCGCCCCCACCGCCGGGAAAACTACACCGCCATCCGGGAGCAGATGGGTAAGGTGCTGGAGCTGGTAAAGAAGCGGGAGGAATGAGCAAAAAGAGCTGCCCATTTAAATGGGTTCCAGTCCCTCATAGCAAAAAAAGAAACACCCAGATGGGTGTTTCTTTTTTTGGCGGAGTGAGAGGGATTTGAACCCTCGCGCCGCTTTTGACGGCCTACTCCCTTAGCAGGGGAGCCCCTTCGGCCTCTTGGGTATCACTCCGAATCAAAAGATATTCAATTGATTGCCAAAGTATTCTAGCATACGGCGGCGGTTTTGTCAAGCACGAAATCGCCGTTTTTGCAAAGCTCTTGACTTTTTCCGGCGTAAATGGTATAGTTTAGGGCATGTGGAGAGATGTCCGAGGGGTTTAAGGAGCCAGTCTTGAAAACTGGTGATGGGGCAACCCACCGTGGGTTCGAATCCCACTCTCTCCGCCAACAGGGCCGCGGCAAAGGTTCAGCTTTGCCGCGGCCCTTTCTGTTATTCTTCCAGAACCTTTACAAGTTCGATTTCATCCTCGTCCCGGTTTCCGGTTTCTGCGAAACCCAGGCTCCGGTACAGGTGCAATGCGGCGGCGTTGCGCGCATTGCAAGTCAGCACCACCCGCCGGGATGGGCCGAAGGGGGCCGCGGCGATGTAATCCAGGCAGCATTCCACCGCCTGCCGCCCGAAGCCCTTTCCCTGGAAGCACGCGTCGATCATCAAGTGCCAGAGGTTGTATTCTGCCAGGTCGTAGTCATAGATCACCATGACATAGCCAACCATGGTGCCGTCCTGGTAAATCCCAAAGGGCGTGCACTGGTGGTAATACACATAGGCCTGGGCCAGGCTGCGGATGGGATGGGAGACAAATGCCTCCTGCCCGGGAGCCAGCTTTAGGGCAAAGGCGTCCAGAAAATTGCTTTCGTCGATTTGTTTCAGTGTAACAGTACGCATCATTATCCTCCAAATTTGGGGGATTTATGAGCAGAAATCCCCCGGTTTCTTTGCTGAACGGGAATGTAATGTTGTGAAAATCATAATCAGCATCTCCTTTCCGGATGGGAATCTCTATGAAAAACACAGGCGCGGCCTGTGGGATGTTATACTGATTCTCTTTTAAAATGTTTAATCAATTTGGATTAAACATTTTATTAG
>CAYYGF010000197.1:0-3303 GCA_964471315.1 uncultured Oscillospiraceae bacterium
TCCGGGTCGTAGGCGGCTTCGGCGATGACGGTCTCGGGATTGTGGCAGACATCGTAGCCGTGGAAGGTGATCTGCAGCCGGCCCCGGCCCCGGGTGTAGGCGGAAACCTGGTCGGCGTAGTCCTTCAGCTCCGACGCCGGCAGGGTACCCCGGAGGACGGAGAAGTCGTCCCGGGCCTGGGGGTCGCCGAACCGGCCGCTCATGGCCCGGACATCCGTAATGGCCCGGCCAATCTGCTCCGTGGGAACGGTGAGAATAAAACCATACCACGGCTCCAGCAGCACCGATTTCGCCTGCATCAGCCCCTGCCGCACCGCCCGGTAGGTGGCCTGCCGGAAATCGCCGCCCTCGGTGTGCTTCAGGTGCGCCCGCCCCGCCGTCAGCGTGATGGTCACGTCGGTCAGCGGCGCGCCCAGCAGCACGCCGGGATGGGTGCGCTCCGCAAGGTGGGTCAGAATCAGCCGCTGCCAGTTCTCCGCCAGCGTGTCCGGCGGGCAGTCCGCCGCCAGCTGCACGCCGCTGCCCCGGGGCGCAGGCTCCAGCCGCAGATGCACCTCGGCATAGTGGCGCAGCGGCTCGTAATGCCCCACCCCCGCCACCGGGTCGGTGATGCTTTCCTTATATAATATACCGCCCTCGCCGAAGCCGGCGCTCAGCCCGAACCGGGTTTTGAGCAGGCTTTGCAGAATTTCCAGCTGCACCTCGCCCATCAGCTGCACATGAATTTCCCCCAAAGCCGCCTGCCACACCACATGCAGCTGGGGGTCCTCCTCCCCCAGCGTGCGCAGGGCGCGCAGCGCAGCGTGGGGGTCGGCGCCCTCGGGCAGCAGCACCTTGTAGTTCAAAACCGGCTCCAGCAGCGGCGCGCCGCCGTCCGCAGCCGCCCCAAGGCCCTGTCCCGGGCGGGTGTGGGTGGGGCCGGTCACCGCCACCACCGTGCCGGGTTCGGCCTCGCTCACAAGCCGGTATTTGGCGCCGCTGTACAGCCGCAGCTGGTCGGCCTTTTCACCGTCACACAGGGGGTCTTTCACGCGCAGCACGCCGCCGGTGATTTTCAGGTGGGTCAGCCGCGCACCCTGCTCATCCTGACTGATTTTGAACACACGTGCGCCAAATTCTTCCCCTGCCCGGGGCTGCCGGGTCCAGCGCTGCAATCCCTCCAGCAGCGCGTCCACCCCGTCCAGACGGAGCGCCGCGCCGAAATACACCGGGAACACCTGCCGCCGCGCAATGGCGGTGACGATGGTGCCGGGTTCAGGCGCACCGTCGGCCAGCGTTTCCTCCATCAGCGGCTCGCTGCACAGCGCCAGCGCCTCCGGGTCGGGACTTTGCGCGGAAAAATCCACGCAGCCATCCCCGAAACGCCCCTGCAATTCCCGCAGCCGCACCGCCCGGTCCGCCCCCGGCAGGTCGCATTTGTTCACAAAAATAAATGTAGGTACGCGATATTTCTGCAAAAGCCGCCACAGCGTTTCGGTGTGGCTCTGCACCCCGTCGGTGCCGGAGATCACCAGCACCGCGTAGTCCAGCACCTGCAGGGTGCGCTCCGCCTCGGCGGAAAAATCCACGTGCCCCGGTGTGTCCAGCAGCGTCAACACCGCGCCGGGCAGCTCCAGCACCGCCTGCTTGGCAAAAATCGTGATGCCACGCGCTTTTTCCAGCGCGTCGGTGTCCAAAAAGGCGTCCTTGTGATCCACCCGGCCCAGCCGCCGCAGCGCCCCCGCCCGGTACAGCATCGCCTCGCTCAGCGTGGTCTTGCCGCTGTCCACGTGGGCCAGCACGCCCACCACCAGCCGTTTCATCCTCGTCCCCCCTGTGAAGTCTCTGCCAACATTGTACCGCACAAATAAAAATTTGCCAACCCCTTGACAACCCGACCTGATTGTGGTATTATAATTAGGCACTCAGGAAACGGGTGCGCCTCAAATATCGCGGAGTAGAGCAGATGGTAGCTCGTCGGGCTCATAACCCGGAGGTCGCAGGTTCAAGTCCTGTCTCCGCAACCATATTGACTGGCCGATTTTACTGTCGGCCAGTTTTTATTTGCTGCAACGTCAAAAAATGACGTTTTTGAGGTTTGATTCGGAAGGCTTATTCCATTACTGTCACACCGCTGTCAGCCCGGTTTTCCGGCGTTCAGAGACCTTTTGCGGCGGCATTTACCCGATTTTTCGGGTGGATGCCGCCGCTTTTTTCGTTGTCTGGATGATTTTAGCCAAAAAAGCAGGTAGATTTTTCGCAGAAGGGAGCCAACGGCGCAGACCCGTTCTGGGAGAAATCCGAGACCGCGCTGCTGCAGGCCCTCATGCTGTACCTGCTCCACAAGGCCCCGCCCGAAGAACAGAACTTCTCCATGGTCATGGAGATGCTGGGCGCGGCGGAAGTCCATGAGGACGATGACAGCTACCAATCCCCGCTGGATGTGCTGTTTGACCGGCTGGAGGAACGAAAACCCGACAGCATCGCCGTCAAGCAATACCGCATCTACAAGCAGGCGGCGGGCAAGACGGCTAAATCCATTCTGGTCAGCGTGGGCGTCCGGCTGGCGGCGTTCAACCTGCCCCAAATCGCCAAGCTGACCTGCGCGGACGAACTGGACCTTGCCAGTATCGGCAAACGCAAAGTCGCCCTGTTCTGCTGCATCCCGGATGCGGATACTTCCCTCAATTATCTGGTTGGCATGATTTACTCCCAGTTATTCCAGACGCTGTACCATGTGGCGGACCGGGAATGCGGTGGACGGCTGCCTGTCCATGTGCACTGCATCATGGACGAATTCCCGAATGTCGCCCTGCCCGATGACTTCGACAAAATCCTTGCCACCATGCGCAGCCGGGAAATCTCGGTGTCCATCATTATCCAGAACATGGCCCAGCTCAAGGCGCTGTTCAAGGACAGTTGGGAAAGTCTGGCCGGCAACTGCGATTCCCTGCTGTACCTCGGCGGCAACGAAAAGGAGACCTACAAATACATTTCGGAGCTGCTGGGCAAGGAAACGCTGAACACGGATACTTACAACCAATCCAAGGGCCGCAACGGCAGCTACAGCATCAACCGCCAGCAGACAGGCCGAGACCTGCTGACGCCGGACGAGGTGCGTCTGCTGGACAACCGCAAAGCCCTGCTGTTTCTGCGCGGGGAACGGCCCATTCTGGATGACAAGTTCGATTTGACCCGACACCCCAATGTCCGCTTTACCGAGGACGGCGGCGCGCCGCCCTATGATTATTCTGTGGCCGATTTGGCTCATACAGACTGCCCCATCGACCCCGACCGAATCAACGATTTTGAACTGCTGGAGGA
>CAYYGF010000198.1:0-3295 GCA_964471315.1 uncultured Oscillospiraceae bacterium
GCTTATAGATGGTTCCGGTGGCCAGGTCTCCGCCGCCGCGAACGATCATCAAATTCTCCATGTTCCTCTACTTCTCCAGACACAGCCATTTTTCTTCCTTTTCCGTAACATACCCGATGACCGCCGCTTGGGGAACCGTCTCCCGCAGCGCCGTCACGCACGCCTGCGCCGCCTCCCGCGGCAGGGCAAACAGGATGCCCCCGCTGGTCTGAGGGTCATAAAAAATATCCTGTAGCGCCAGAGGGATCTCCCCCCGCAGCGCCACGCTGCCCTCGGCAAAGGCCCGGTTGCGGTAAGCCCCCGCCGGGATGAAGCCCATGGAGGCCAGCTCATAGGCCTCCTTGTGATAGGGCACCGCCTCCGCCTGGATGTGCAGGGTGCAGCCGCTGCCCTGGGCCATTTCCAGGCTGTGGCCCAGCAGGGAAAACCCGGTCACATCGGTGCAGGCGTGGACGGGATGGCGCACCATGACATCCCGGGCCGCTTTGTTCAAGGTGGCCATTTGGGCGTAAATCCGATTCAAAACCGGCTTTTCCACCATATCCGCCTTGGCCCCGGTGGTCAGAATCCCGATGCCCAGGGGCTTTGTCAGAATCAGCACATCCCCAGGCTTCGCGCCGCTGTTGGTCAGCACCCGCTCCGGGTGGACAAATCCGGAAACCGCCAGGCCGTAAATCGGCTCTGCCCCCCGGATGGTGTGACCCCCGGTGATGATGACCCCGGCCTCATAAGCCGCGTCATAGCCGCCACGGAGGATCTCCCGGATGGTGTTCTCCTCCATGCTTTCCGCGGCGCAGAGGATGTTCAGCGCCAGCTTCGGCTCGCCGCCCATGGCGTAGACATCGCTCATGGCGTTGGTGGCGGCGATTTTCCCGTAGAGATAGGGATCGTCCACAATGGGCGGAAAAAAGTCGGTGGTCTGAATCAGCGCGGTATTTTCGTCCAGCACATAGACGCTGGCATCGTCGCTTTTGTCATAGCCCACAATCAAGCGGGGATCGGCGCGGGTTTGGAAGCCCTCCAGCATGTTCGCCAGCGTGCCCGCCCCCAGCTTTGCCCCGCAGCCGGCGCAGCTTGCCAGCTTGGTCAGCTTCACATCCGTTTCCATATCAGGGCCGTACAAGGGTGCGGGCGGACTCCATACGCTCCACAATGTCATACATATTGGTCACGCCACCCACGGCCAGCTTTTCCTTCAGACCGTAGAAATCCAGACAGGTGCCGCAGGTCAGCACGGTGACGCCTTCGGATTCCAGCAGCTTCAGATCCTCCAGGGTGTCCGCTCCTTCGCAGGTTAGAAACGCGCCGGTATTGTAGCACAGCACCGTCTCCGGCAGGGTATCCTGCCGGGTCAAGGCAAAGACGAACGCCTTCATCAGCGCTTTTCCCAGCTTCTCGTCTCCCGTACCCATGGTATTGGCGGAGAGCACCACCAGCATGCCCTTCTGCCGGGTATCCACAGCGCAGGCGGTTTCCTCCGGTTCCACATTTTCCGCAGCCGCGCCGATGCGCATGGTGACGGTGTATTCCTTTTCCCCCTTCTTTTCGCCCAGAGCGGCAAAGCCCTTGTGCTCCGCGAAGCGACGCAGATTCTGCACGGCAATTTCGTTGTCCACCCGGACGATAAGGGTATCGCCGGGATGTAATTCCTCGGACGCCTTCTTGGCGTTGACCACCGGCAGCGGACAGGCCATGCCCCGGGCATCGATGATTTTTTCCATACTTATTCCTCCTCGGCAATTTCCCGAATGGCGGAAATTGCCATGTTGATTTCGTCTATGGTGTTGTTGTGAGAAAAGCTGAACCGCACCGCCCCCCGGTTTCCGGTTCCCAGGGCGTCGTGGAGCAGCGGCGCGCAGTGGGCGCCGGGGCGGGTGGCGATGCCGTATTGGGAAAACAGGGCGTCGCTGACCTGGGCGGAGTCGTAATCCCGGACATTCAGCGAAACGATGGGGCAGCGGTTCCGCCGGGAAAAATCCCCGTAAACGGTAACCCCGGGAATCCGCCGGACGCCCGCATAAAACGCCCACATCAAATCCAAGCTTTTTTCCCGAAGGGTATCCAGCCCCGTTGCCAGCAGGAATCGGACACCGGCGTTCAAGCCCGCAAGGCCGTGGGTGTTCAGCGTTCCCGCCTCCAGCGCCGTGGGCATCTGGGCGGGGTGGGTTTTGCTGTGAGACAGGATTCCGCTACCGCCGGACAGCAGCGGGCGAACCGTTACCCCCTCCCGGACATACAGTCCGCCGGTTCCCTGGGGGCCAAGCAGGCTCTTGTGCCCGGTAAAGCAGAGAATGTCAATCCCGCTTTCCTGTACATCGATGGGAAACACCCCCGCCGTCTGGGAGGCATCCGCCACAAACAGCAGTCCATAGGCTTTTGCGGTGGCTCCCAGGCGCCCAATGTCCACCAGATTTCCCGTCAGATTGGAACCGTGGGTGCAGACGATGGCCCGGGTATTGCTCCGAATGGCCGCTTCAAAATCCGCATAGCGCACCCTGCCCCGGTCATCCGCCGGCACGATGGTGAGCGCCACCCCCAGCTGCTCCAGCTCATACAGGGGACGCAGCACGGAATTGTGCTCCAGTGCGGTGGTAATCACATGATCTCCGGGATTTAGGATGCCCTTGATGGCGATGTTTAAGCCTTCCGTGGCGTTGGCCGTGAAGGCGATCCGGCTGGGGCCTTCCCCATGGAACAGCTCCGCCAGGGC
The DNA here is from genome assembly GCA_964471315.1 of uncultured Oscillospiraceae bacterium. Lineage (GTDB taxonomy): Bacteria > Bacillota > Clostridia > Oscillospirales > Oscillospiraceae > Faecousia. Next base: position 2,711 of record CAYYGF010000198.1, read on the forward strand.
GCATCTGGTGTCGTACACCGTTCGGGCTGCCTCCATGGCCGCCCCGTGGACACCCCGTCCGGGATTGCCGAAGGAACCAAGGGCGTGCTGTACCGCCCGAACCACTGCCTCCGGCTTTTGCAGGGTCGTCGCGGCGTTGTCGAAATAAATCATATTGTCCTCAATGTCAAACCAAAAGATGGTATACACCCTGGAAGGGAATTCCCTCCCCTTCCAGCAGCGCCAGCAGAACCGGCTCCTGCTCCGGCCCGGCACACCAGGCCAGACCGCAGTCCGCGGTGATGGCTCCCGGCACGGGAATCACCCGCCCAGGCATTCCCCGTTCCCGGCACAGCCGCTCCAGCGCCATCACGTCCGTGGTTGTGTGAAAGGTGAATACCACCCTTGGCAGCCGCTTTATCATAGAATCACCACCGTTATATTTTGAAAAGTACAACGAAATTATAACAAATTCCCTTTCCAAAATCAACAGGAACTGTTATAATAGAAAAAATGCTGATCGGATTCACGCATCTGTGCAGCAAATTGTCATTTGTCGCACCAGCCAAAGCCTCCCCTGAAAGGGGAGGTGGGCCGCCGTAAGGC
>CAYYGF010000199.1:0-3284 GCA_964471315.1 uncultured Oscillospiraceae bacterium
CCAGGTGGTGCTGGGGGGCAACGACAGCTATATCGCCATGTGCCACAAGTGCTACATCCGGGGCATCCGGGAGCATAAGGTTATTAAGCTCCACGGACAGGGGGGAGCGCAATGAGCCTAACAGTCAATATTTATTATTCCGGCAGCGACGGAAATGCCAAAAAGTTTGCGGAAGAAATGACTGCCAGCGGTCTTGTGGATGCCATTCGGGCGGAAGAGGGGAACGAGAAATACGCGTACTTTTTCCCGGCAGACGATCCGGAGACGGTTCTCTTGATCGATCGCTGGCGGGATCAGGCGGCATTGGATGTACATCATAAAACATCTATGATGACCCAGATCGCGCAGCTTCGGAAAAAATACAAACTGAAAATGCGGGTGGAACGCTATGTGGATGCCCCGCAGACCGATGAATGAAGGAGGACTCACTATGGAGTTAAAAGACATTCTCGCCAAGTGCGACCACACCCTGCTGGCCCAAACGGCCACCTGGGAGGAAATCCGGGCCGTCTGCGATGACGGCATGAAATACCACACCGCCTCCGTCTGCATTCCGGCGTCCTTCGTGAAGCAGGCGAAGGACTATGTGGGGGACAAGCTGCCCATCTGCACCGTCATCGGCTTCCCCAACGGCTATGACACCACCGCTGCCAAGTGCTTCATGGCTTCCGACGCCGTGGACAACGGGGCGGACGAGGTGGACATGGTCATCAACATCGGCTGGGCCAAGGAGGGTAAGTGGGCGGACATCACCGCCGAAATCGCCGCCATCAAGGCAGCCTGCAAGGGAAAGCTTCTGAAGGTCATCATCGAGACCTGCCTGCTGACCGATGAGGAAAAAATCGCGCTGTGCAAGTGCGTCTCCGACTCCGGTGCGGACTATATCAAAACTTCCACCGGTTTTTCCAAGGCCGGGGCAACCTTCCAGGATGTGGAACTGTTTGCCGAGCACGTGGCCCCTCATGTGAAGATCAAGGCGGCAGGCGGTATTTCCAGCCTGGCAGACGCGGAGAAATTCATCGAATTGGGGGCTTCCCGCCTGGGCACCTCCCGGATCGTGAAAATTGCCAAGGGTCTGGAAAACGACGGCAGCTATTGAATAAGGAGGAATTTGATATGTTCACCACTCCCACCCCCCATATTTCCGCCAAGCCCGGGGATTTCGGCAAAACCGTGCTGATGCCAGGCGATCCCCTGCGCTCCCAATTCATTGCGGAAAATTTCCTGGAAAATCCTGTCCTGGTCAACAATGTCCGGGGCGTCCAGGGATATACCGGCTATTATAAAGGCGTCCGGGTGTCCGTTATGGCCTCCGGCATGGGTATGCCCGCCATCGGCATCTACTCCCACGAGCTTTTCAACGGCTACGGCGTGGAGAATATCATCCGGGTAGGCTCCGCCGGATCCATCCAGGATGACATCAACCTGTACGACCTGGTGATCGCCCAGGGCGCCTGCACCGATTCCAACTGGGTCAAGCAGTTCCATCTGCCTGGCTCCTTTGCCCCCATCGCTTCCTGGGAGCTGCTCACCGAAGCGGTGAAGGCCGCCGAGGCCAACGGCGCTACCTATCATGTGGGCAACGTGAATTCCTCGGACGTATTCTATGGCGACCATGTGGGCGTCCCCGAGGGCCTGGACAGCGTCTACGGCTTGCGGAAAATGGGCGTCATGGCTCTGGAAATGGAAGCTGCCGCCCTGTATATGAACGCCGCCCGGTACGGCAAGCGGGGACTGTGCATCTGCACCATTTCCGACCATGTGCTTAAGGGCGTGGAGACCACCTCCGAGGAGCGCCAGACCGCGTTCACCACCATGATGAAGGTGGCCCTGGATGTGGCCGTAGCGATGGAGAACAGGGAAATGCAAAATGCAAAATGATAAATGCAGAGTTGTGGTATTTCCTTCGGAAATGATTGAAATATGTCCGCAAAGCGGACACCATAATGTTGCATTCTGCATTCATCATTCTGGAATTGGGTGATTTTATGAAGCGTGTTTTCTTAATTGTTTTGGATTCCTTCGGAATCGGGGCCATGCCGGACAGCGAGCGCTTTGGGGATGTGGGAGTAAACACCCTGGCTTCCTGTGCCACATCCGATAAACTGCATATCCCCAACATGATTGCGGCGGGCCTTGGCAGCATCGATGGCGTAGCGTGCCTCCCTAAGGCCGCCGCGCCAACCGGAGCCTTTGCCCGGCTGACGGAAGCCTCCATGGGCAAGGACACCACCATCGGCCATTGGGAGATCGGCGGCATTGTCTCCCCGAATCCGCTGCCTACTTATCCCCAGGGCTTCCCCCGGGAGGTGCTGGAGGCTTTTGAAGCGGCCACGGGCCGGGGCGTGCTGTGCAACCTGCCCTATTCCGGCACCGACGTGATCCGGGACTACGGGAAAGCGCATCTGGAAACGGGAAAGTGGATCGTTTATACTTCCGCCGACTCCGTGTTCCAGGTGGCGGCCCATGAGAATGTAGTGCCGCTGGAGGAGCTTTACGATGCCTGCCGGAAGGCCAGAGAAATTTTACAGGGCAAGCACGGCGTGGGCCGGGTCATTGCCCGTCCCTTTGTGGGAGATCCGGTGACGGGCTTTACCCGCACTGCCAACCGCCATGACTTCTCCCTGGAGCCCCCTGCCCAGACCATGCTGGACGCCATTCAGGCTGCCGGGCTGGATACCCTGGCGGTGGGGAAAATCCACGATATTTTCGCGGGCCGGGGGGACACGGAACACGTGTTCAACAAGAGCAACGCCGATGGTATGGCCCACACCGATGACTATGCCGCCCGGGATTTTCACGGGCTGTGCTTTGTGAACCTGGTGGATTTTGATATGCTCTACGGCCACCGCCGGGATATCGACGGCTATGCCAATGCGCTGACGGAGTTTGACACCTGGCTGGGATCTTTCCTGCCCAAGCTGGGGCCGGAGGACCTGGTGATGATCACCGCCGACCACGGCTGCGACCCTGCCTACACCGCTACCACCGACCACACCAGAGAGTTTGTGCCGCTGCTGGTGCTGGGTAAGGCTGTAAAGCCGGTGAACCTGGGCACCCGGCCGACCTTCGCCGACATCGCCGCCACCGTGACGGAACTGCTGGGGGTGGAGTTGGAAACGCCGGGCAGGAGCTTTGCGAAAGAGATCCTAAAATAAACGCAAATGCGGCTCAGTATCGTTTCCTAATTTGCTAAATTGTAATTTTGCGGCGTAAAGGCTCCCCTGCAAGGGGAGCTGTCACAGCGTAAGCTGTGACTGAGGGGTGACGCAAAAAGTTTGTTG
>CAYYGF010000200.1:0-3268 GCA_964471315.1 uncultured Oscillospiraceae bacterium
TCTAAAAGAGTTTGTACTCATGCCTATTCTGAGAAAATTATGAAAGGCATGAGTACAGAAATGGCATCAAAAATCAAACTGAAAAACCGAAAAAACCAAACAATTGAAGAGGTTTTTGCTCTGTTCGTAATCTCCAGAACAGCAGATGGAGTCTCTGAAACAACTCTCAAAACTTACCATAATCACTTCCACACAATTTCTCTTTACCTGGATGTACAACAACCCCTTACAGACCTGACCAAAAGTGATTTGGAAACAATGATTGTTTCCATGAAGAAGTCTGGATTGGCACACAATTCTGTTTCCTCTTATGCCAGAGTTTTCAGAACCTTTTTGAATTGGTGCAAAGAAGAAGGACATTGCCAGGTGGAAATGCCCAAAATCTCTGACAAGGAAGTTGTAAAGGAAACCTATTCAGATGAAGAGCTTATGCTCCTTCTGAAGAAGCCAGATAAAAATTGCACCTTTAATGAGTACAGAACATGGGTAATCATCAACCTCTTGTTGAATAATGGTTGTCGTGCTTCCTCCATTCGTTGTATCCAAATCCAAGATGTAGACTTGGAGAATCGACAAATCATCCTTCGCCATACGAAAAATGGCAAGATGCAAGCGATTCCCCTGTGTTCTATGCTGATTCCTATTGTGAGAGAGTATCTCGCAACTCGTGGGGGTAGCCCAAGTGATTACCTGTTTTGTACTCAGTATGGAGACCAGCTTGGGCGAGACACGCTGAGAAACTCCATTGCCAGATATAACAAGTCTCGTGGGGTTGGGAAAACAAGCACTCACCTTTTCAGACACACCTTTGCCAGAAAATACTTGGTTGACTGTGGAGGCGATGCCTTTGCACTGCAACGGCTGTTGGGACATTCTTCCCTGAAAATGACGAAGCACTACTGTGCCATTTATGATTCAGACCTGGCAAACAATTATGATAACTTCTCTCCTCTGGCAAAAATGAAGCAACCAAAAGAGAGGATTAAAAGAAGATAAAAGCAAGGAAGAAGCAAGTAGCCTACAAGTTACTTCCGCCGCACTGGTCATGAATGCCAATCCCTTTACTCTGGGACATCAGTACCTTGTGGAGACTGCCGCAGCCCAGTGCGATACCCTCCACCTGTTTGTCCTCAGCGAGGATGCCTCCTTGGTGCCCTTTGCCGTGCGGAAAAAGCTGGTGCGCGATGGTGTTGCCCACATCCCCAATGTGGTGCTCCACGATTCCGGCCCCTACATCATCAGCAGCGCCACCTTCCCCAGCTACTTCCTCAAGGATGAAGCGGCGGTGATTGACGGCCACGCCCGGCTGGATCTGGCCGTGTTTACGCGTATTGCCCAGGCCCTCAACGTAACCCATCGGTTCGTTGGTGAGGAACCAACCAGCCAGGTGACGGGACTGTACAACAAAATCATGGCCCAGCAGCTGCCAAAAGCAGGCATCACCTGCCACATTATCCCCCGGAAGGAAGCGGACGGCAAGGCCATCAGTGCCTCCACCGTCCGGGTCGCTCTGCAAAACGGAGACTGGGAGCGGTTAAAAACGCTGGTTCCTCCCACCACCTTGCAGTATTTCACCAGTCCAGAGGCCGCACCGGTGCTGGCACACATCCGACAGGCAGACAACGTGGTGCACTATTAGTATCCGATTGAAAGCATTGTGACTTGCCTGCCATTGTAATGCACCTGTACGCATTGCCGATAACGCAGAATTTCGGTAAATGCATATGGATCGAACTCAGCAGGCAGAAAAAGCAGTTCTGGGAACCATCCTGGTTTTTCATGCTTTTCATGGAATATCCGTACGAAACGTCTTTCCAAATGGGAAGGCGTTTTTCTTTTCCCCGGAAGTGCCAAGAATTGTATATGCAATACGATTTCTCAATAAAACTCTCTAAACGATCATGATTCTTAATAATGATTTCTATGATATTGACTGGCAGAGTGTCTGTGAACACCAGTAGGAAAGAGAGTTGGAATGGGAGACCGCACACTATTTGGTGTGGACTTCAGAACAGCAAGCAGATGTGGAACCCTGGTATGACCCCGCCTTTATAGCCATGATGGAGGAGAAAGCCCAAATTGCTGAAGAGGAATTGAAAGCATTGTTAGAGATTGATTTTTGATATTCCATTGCTGTTGGATGGTATTGAAAAGTGCAGTTCAAAACAGGGGAACATAAAAAGAGGAAACCGGTTTTCTTTTTTTGCCATTTCCGTTACCTCCTGCTTCATGAGTGGGCCGTGGAATTTCGCTTTCTTCCACCTTCTCATATTCGTTTCCGTGGTTCTGTCCGGTATAGACCAGCTCCCCCCGCCGGAATGCCATCAGGGTATTGAGGGGCACCGGTTCCCAGCCGGTCTGGCTCAGGGGCTTTGATGAGATGACTATGCACTCCTCCCGTCGTGACAGGTGCAAGCTGTCCTTCCGGTTGGCGTGGGTGTAGAGTAACTCTCCATCGAAAATCAGAAGATTGACCATGTTTTTGGGCGTAATGGTACGGATCACGTCCTCGACGATGGAAAAGCGTTCCTCCGCAGAAAGCGCGCCGGGGTTTCCCCCGGCGTTGATTCTGTCCACCAGATAATACAGAATCCGCTCACTGTCCGTGCTGCCGCTCTGAAGCTGCGTGTAAGGCTCCAACACAGAGCTTTCAAAAATCGTACCGTTGTGAGCCAGAGTCCACAGCCTGCCGGAATCGTCCCGCCGGGCAAAGGGATGGGAATTCTTGTAAGAGAGGTCTCCTACAGAGGCCTTGCGGATGTGGGCAATCAGAATATCCTCCCGAATCTCGTCGGTCAGCCGATTTTTTAGGTACACACTTTCCAGCGCGGAAAGGCGGCTTTCAGCGTTCCCGCCAGACCCTGCCCCAGAAAGCGCCATGTGGAGGCCTGAGTAAACAGCTTCCAGTATTTCGCACTGAGTTGCCCCGTGATGTAAAACTGCCGCACTACCAGAACCTTCGTAAAATTCTGCCATGCGGTTCAGCATCTTCAGCGCGGCATTGGCAACGGAAGTCACTTCGCCGTCCGGGGGCACAATTTTCACGGTCTTTAAGTCATAATGGGCGGCGTTTTTGAAATTCTGCACCGCCTGCACCTGCGCCTTGGTGGAAAGGCCCTCCCGGGGTGTGGAGGCCAGCCACACCAGAAACAGCTGGGCAAAGGTCAGATCCCGCTCATCGATTCCCCCGGGCCTCAGCGGATTCAGGTCAAACATCCGCAGCTCGATGTGATCTACCCCCTGTTCCCGCAGGGTCTTCAGAGTGTTG